>NZ_JBEPKL010000039.1:0-31528 GCF_040544655.1 Sphingomonas sp. 1185 | reverse complement strand
GGCGCCCACCCCCCGGGGTGGGTGCTTGGGGGGGGGGTGGTGGCCCTCTTAAATGGGGGGTTGGGGGGGGGGGGGGGGGGGGCCCCCCCCCCCCCCCCCCCGGGGGGGGGGGGGGGGGGGGGGGGCCCTCGCCACTGGCCTTGCGTTTGCGGAAGCGCCCCACCCCCGACCCCTCCCCTGAAGGGGAGGGGAGAATGGCGGCGTCAGCGCGTCGCCGTCACGAAATAGTCGAGCGCGGTCGAGTCGCTGACCATGAACCCCTTGGTCGGCGAATAGCTCAGCCCGCGCACGTCGCGTACCGTCAGTCCCGCCTGGGTCAGCAAGGCGGTCAGTTCGTCGGGGGTCAGGAATCTCGACCAGTCATGCGTGCCCTTGGGGATCGCACCCGTCCCCTCCGCCAGCGTGATCAGCGCCAGTTTCGACAGCGGCGTGCGGTTGGGCGTCGACAGGATCATCAGCCCGCCGGGCGCCAGCGCATCGGCCAGGCCGCGCACGAAGCGCGCCGGATCGGCGACATGCTCGATCACCTCCAGCGAGGTGACGAGGTCGAACGTCTCGCCCGCCAGCCCCTCGACGCTGCCCGCGCGGTAATGGATCGCCAGGCCCGATTGCGCGGCATGGGCGGCGGCGACCGCGACATTCTCGGTCGCTGCGTCCAGCCCCGTCACCTCCGCGCCCAGGCGCGCCAGCGGCTCGCACAGCAACCCCGCCCCGCATCCGACATCGAGCGCGCGCTTGCCCGTCAGGGGGGTGAAGCCCTGTCCGTCGGCATCCCAGTGCAGATCGATCTGCTCGCGGATATAGCGCAGGCGCGGCGGGTTCAGCCGGTGCAGCATCGCGCTCGACCCCTTGGGGTCCCACCACTCGGCCGCCATCTTTCCGAAATGTGCGGCTTCGGCGCCGATAATGGTAGAATCGTTCAAATGGCTTGCGTTCGTCATGGGGGCTACCTATCAGGACCGCCGTTTTACCCCAAGGAGATTGGCAAAAACCGCATGGCCCGTATCGTGATGAAGTTCGGCGGCACCTCGATGGCCGGAATCGAGCGCATCCGCAACGTGGCGGCGCGGGTCAAACGCGAGGTGGAGGCTGGGCATCAGGTCGCGGTCGTCGTCTCCGCGATGGCGGGCGAGACCGACCGACTGGTCGGTTTCTGCCGCGAGGCCTCGTCGCTCTACGATCCCCAGGAATATGACGTCGTCGTCTCGGCGGGCGAACAGATCACCAGCGGGCTGCTGGCGATCACGCTCCAGGCGATGGGCGTCCCCGCCCGTTCGTGGCTGGGTTGGCAGTTGCCGATCCACACCGACACGGCCTTCGCCAAGGCGCGGATCGGCGAGATCGACACCACCGCGCTCGACGAGAGCCTGGCGGCGGGTGTGGTCGCGGTCATCCCCGGCTTCCAGGGCGTGGCCGAGGGCAACCGGGTCACGACGCTGGGTCGCGGCGGTTCGGACACCAGCGCGGTCGCGGTGGCGGCGGCGATGAAGGCGGAGCGGTGCGACATCTATACCGATGTCGACGGCGTCTACACCACCGACCCGCGCATCGTGCCCCGCGCGCGGAAACTGTCGAAGGTCACCTATGAGGAGATGCTGGAACTCGCCAGCGTTGGCGCCAAGGTGCTCCAGACCCGCTCGGTGGGTCTGGCGATGAAGGAACAGGTGCGCGTGCGGGTCTTGAGCTCGTTCGACGACGCACGGGACGAAGACGGACATCGCGGCACGTTGATCGTGGGCGAAGAGGAAATCGACGATATGGAACGCCAGCTCATCACCGGCATCGCGCATGACAAGAACGAAGCCAAGATCACCCTGACCGCCGTGCCCGACCGCCCCGGTTCGGTGGGCGCGATCTTCGCGCCGCTTGCGGACGCAGGCATCAACGTGGACATGATCGTCCAGAACATCGCGCATTCGACCGGCTCGACCGACGTGACCTTCACGGTCCCTTCGGCGGACCTCGCCCGCACCCTGGACGTGCTGGAAAAGGCGAGCGGTGACATCGGCTATGCCAAGATGGTCCACGACACGCGCGTCGCCAAGATCTCGGTCGTCGGCGTCGGCATGCGCAGCCATGCGGGTGTCGCCTCGACCATGTTCCAGACGCTGGGCGCGCGCGGGATCAACATCCTCGCCATCACCACCTCGGAGATCAAGGTCAGCGTGCTGATCGAAGAGGACTATACCGAACTGGCGGTGCGCGTGCTGCACACCGCCTACGGTCTGGACGCCGAGGCGGCGTAACGACCCGACCGATGCCCCGTCGCCCCAGCGAAGGCTGGGGCCTCTGGCCCGGGTTCGATCCGGCCAGCCAAAGATCCCAGCCTTCGCTGGGATGACGGTTATGGGGTATGGGGTTCACGCGAAGCCGCTAAGACGCGAAGCGTAATTAAGAAGAATGGTTCGCGCGGAGGCGCGGAGGCGCGGAGGTGGTGTATCCGGCCGCGCCGCCGCTCCTTTTTCAACCATCGCTGATGAAGTGATGGCGCTGCCGCGCGCAGATCATCTCCGCGTCTCCGCGTCTCCGCGCGAACAAAACTCTTCTTCGCGTCATCGCGCCTTCGCGTGAACCAAATCTTGCCGTCCGCCGCGCTCCACGGCATGGAGCGCCGATGACCGACACCCTCAACACCACCACCGGCGAACAGCGTCTCGCCACCCGCATGGCGCGCGGCGCGGAATTTCTCGGCGCCGACATGGCGATCATGGCGGGTGCCATGTCCTGGGTGTCGGAGCGCAACCTTGTCTCCGCCATGTCCAATGCGGGCGGCTTCGGCGTGATCGCGTGCGGCGCGATGACGCCGGAACTGCTCGACACCGAGATTGCCGCGACCAAGGCGATGACCAGCCGCCCCTTCGGCGTGAACCTGATCACCATGCATCCGCAGCTGTTCGACCTGATCGCGGTGTGCGGCCGTCACCAGGTCGGCCATGTCGTGCTCGCCGGCGGCCTGCCCCCCAAGGGCGCGCTGGAGGCGATCAAGGAAACCGGCGCGAAGGTCATCTGCTTCGCCTCCGCGCTTTCCCTGGCCAAGAAGCTGATCCGTTCGGGCGTCGACGCGCTGGTGATCGAGGGGATGGAGGCGGGCGGCCATATCGGCCCCGTCTCGACCAGCGTGCTGGCGCAGGAAATGCTGCCCGAGATCGCGGCCCAAGTCCCCGTCTTCGTCGCGGGCGGCATCGGCCGGGGCGAGGCGATCGCCGCCTATCTCGATATGGGCGCGGCGGGCGTCCAGCTCGGCACGCGCTTCGTCTGCGCGACCGAATCGATCGCGCATCCCAATTTCAAGAAGGCGTTCATCCGCGCCTCGGCCCGTGATGCGGTCGCGAGCGTGCAGATCGACCCGCGCCTGCCGGTCATCCCGGTCCGTGCGCTCAAGAATGCGGGCGGCGAACTCTTTACCGCCAAGCAGCGCGAAGTCGCCCAGTCGCTCGACGAGGGCAAGGTCGCGATGGCCGAGGCGCAGCTCCAGATCGAGCATTACTGGGCGGGCGCGCTGCGCCGCGCGGTGATCGAGGGCGATGTCGAGCATGGCAGCGTGATGGCGGGCCAGTCGGTCGGCATGGTCACGAAGGAAGAGCCGATCGCCGACATCCTGGCGCAACTGATGGCCGAGGCCGCCGCCGCGCTGGTCGCGCGCACGGCCTGATCCTCCCCGTGCCGGGGAGGATTTCCAACCCTCGGACATAAGGCTCGCTTCATCGCACGGGTTACGACGCGTTAACCTTGATTGGGCATGACGTCTTCAACAGCCGGGGGCGGGGTTTTCCGAGGATCAGGGTCATGGCGAGTTTGCGTGTTGTATCGGGTATCGCGATCGGTCTCTCGCTGGCGGGATGTACCGCGCGCGAAACCGCCAAGGTCGCGCCGCCGCCGGTGATGGTGCCCGCCCCGCCGCAGGTCGCGCGCGCGCCGCTGCCCCCCGGCGCCACGCCGGGGATGCGGATCCCCGCGCTGCTGCCCGACGGCAATTACGCCACGCCCAACCGTGCGCTGACCAGCGCGGCGACGATCTGGCATCTGCGCTCGGCGCTGAACGTCGCGGCGCTGGCCTGTCGCGGGCCGGACGAGGGGCTGATCGTCACCCGCTACAACACCATGCTGACCACGCGGAAGATCGCGCTGGCCGCCGCCGAGAAACGCTATTCGGCCGAATATCAGGCGCAGGGCGGCGACTGGCGCGACCGCTATGACGATGCGATGACCCGGCTGTACAATTTCTTCTCGACCACCCCGGTGCGCAAGGGCTTCTGCGCCGCCGCCGATGCGGTGCTCGCCGATATCAGCAATGCGCCCACCGACGATTTCGAAACCGGCGCGGCGGCGCGGCTGGACCGGCTGGATGCGCCGTTCATCGCCTTCTTCCGCGCCTATGATGCATGGCGCGCGGGGACGATGGTGCCGGTGCAGCGCACGACCGCGCCGCTCGCCATCGCCGCACAGGCCAATCCGCCGGTCGCGCAGGCCGGGGTGAGCGGCCCCGTGCTGTCGAGCCAGCCGGTCCCCGCCGCCAAGCCCTATGCGCCGCCGGTCATCAACCCGCCGTCGCTGAAGGTCGATTCCGCCGCGCTGCAATAAGCGCGGCTCACTCCGCGATCCAGAAGAGCGACTCGACCGGCCGACCCAAGGCACGTGCCAGTTTGAGCGCGAGCAGGGTCGATGGCTGGAAGACGCCGTTTTCCACCGTATTGATCGTCTTGCGGCTGACCCCGATCGCCTCGGCGAGACCGCCCTGGGTCAGCCCCACCGCCTCGCGTGCGGCCTTCAGGTCGTTGCAAAGCGTCTCGTTCATCGGCTGGCGCGCAGCTCCAGCGTGGCGAAGGCGATCAGCGCGGCCATCAACCCGGCGGTGATGACGATGCGGCCCGTCATGATCGCGTCGACAGGCTGGAATGTGGCCACCGTAATCGTCAGGGCAGAGGCTAGCAGCATCGCCCAAAAACCGGCGGCAAGGCTCGACCGTCGGTGATCGCGGGTCGTCTCGTCATTGAGTAGGGCGGCCATGCCGTTCCATTTCCAAAGCCGGAAGGGCGCGCTCGTCAGGTTGAGCGCGGCGGCACCGACCATGACGAACCAGGGAATGAGGCGGGTGGAAGCGCCATCGAGATGCTGGGGAGATGTCATGGCCGACATCAATAGGCAAAGCGCCAAAAGGTAGAAGACGATCGCCCGGTCTCGGGTCTTCCGCTCTGCTTTCTCCACAAGATTCATGACCACCTCCTGTAACCTATAGGTGTCATGTAACCCGTAGGTAACAGGCGAGCAAGTGCCTTCCTTCCCCCGGACGGATAGGTTAACGGGCGGTCACCATGACGGTGACGGACGACGACCAGCCGAGGGGCGGCCGCTTCGAGGGGCACGAGCATCGCTTTGCGGTGCGCGTCTATTTCGAGGATACCGACCTGTCGGGCGTGGTCTATCACGCCAACTATCTCCGCTACATGGAGCGCGCGCGCTCCGACATGCTGCGGGTCGCCGGGATCGACCAGCGCGCCGCGCATGAGGCGGGGCAGGGCGCCTATGCCGTCACCGACATCGCCATCCGCTATGCCGCCTCCGCGCGGCTCGACGACGATCTGGTCGTCACGTCGCGGCTGATCCAGGTCAGTGCGGTTCGCGTCGTCATTCATCAGACAGTCAGGTGCGGCGCGGTCATGCTGACCGACGCGCGTGTGACCGTCGCATGGGTCGGCCCGAACGGCCGCCCGCGACGCCAGCCCGCCGACTGGATCGCCATCTACCAACGCCTTGTCTGGCAAGGGGACACCCAACACCCATGAATCCCGTCTTCAACATGGATGCCGCCAGTTTGTCGCCCGTCGCGCTGTTCCTCCACGCCGACTGGGTGGTGAAGTTCGTGATGATCGGACTTTTGCTGTCCAGCATCTGGACCTGGACGATCATCGTCGCCTTTTCGCGCAAGCTGGCGCGCACGAAGAAGGGCATGACCCGGTTCGAGCGCGATTTCTGGAAGGCGGAGGATATCGACGCCTTTCACCGGATGGAGCAGGACAGCGAACTGCCCTCCGCGCGGGTCTTTTCGGCGGGCGTGCAGGAATGGCGTCGCTCGACCGCGGGCGGGCATATCGACCGCGACGGCACGCGCGAACGGCTCGCCACCGCGATGGGATCGGCGGTCGCGGGTGAGATCGACAAGCTGTCGGACCGGCTGAACGTGCTGGCGACGGTCGGCTCGGTCGCGCCGTTCGTCGGCCTGTTCGGTACCGTCTGGGGCATCATGCGCAGCTTCACCGGCATCGCGCAGGCGCAGAACACCTCGCTGGCGGTCGTGGCGCCCGGCATTTCGGAGGCGCTGTTCGCCACCGCCATCGGCCTGTTCGCCGCCATCCCGGCGGTGATCGCCTATAACCGGTTCAGCCACGGGGTGAACAAGGTGGAGGCGTCGCTCAACCGCTTTGCCGATGGGTTCCACACCACGCTCAGCCGCCAGCTCGACTCGGCACGCTGAAGGGGTACGGGCGATGGCCATGAACCTTCCCTCCCGCTCCGGCCGGGGGCGCCGCGCGCCGATGGCGGACATCAACGTCACGCCCCTGGTCGACGTGATGCTGGTGCTGTTGATCATCTTCATGGTGACCGCGCCGCTGCTGACCACGGGCGTGCCGGTCAACCTGCCCGACAGCCGGGCCAAGGCGCTGGACCAGGAGCAGAAGCCCGAGCAGATCGCGATCGACGAGCAGGGGCGGCTGTTCCTGAACGACGATGAGATCAGCGATGCCGACCTGCCCGCGCGGCTGGATGCGATCGCCGCGCGGAAAGGCGCCGATGGGCAGGCGCCGCAAATCTATCTGCGCGCCGACCGGGCGCTGGATTACGGCCGGGTGATGCGCGTCATGGGCGAGCTGAACCGCGCCGGGCTGAACCGCGTGTCGCTGGTCACCGTGGAAGGTGGCGCGGGCGAGGGAACGGGCCAGCGCTGATGGAGCGTGGCGAGCGGACGGGATTGGCGATAGCGGTCGCAGGGCATCTCGTCCTGTTCGGCCTGTTGTCGGTCGGCTTTCTGGCGACGCCGAATCCGGAAAAGCTGAAGGTCACGCCGATCGACATCTCGCTGGTCAAGGATGTCGCGCTGGACGCGGCGTCGCCGACCCCCAACCAGCAGGCCGCCCAGTCGATCGCCCCCGAAGAGGGCGCGCCGGAAGACGCGGCCCCCCCCGAGCCGGTCGAGGCCGAGCCCGCGCCGCAGCCTGCGCCGCCACCGCCCGCGCCCCAGCCGCAACCGCAGCCCAAGCCCCAACCGCGTCCACAGCCGAAACCCGAACCGGCCAAGCCCGAGCCGCGTCCCGAGCCCAAGCCGCAACCCAAGCCCGCCCCCAGACCGGCGGAAAAGCCCAAGCCCAAACCGCCCGAGCCGCGCCCCAGGCCGCAACCGGCCAAGCCTGCGCCCGCCAGGCCCGCTCCGGCCAAGCCGACGCCTGCGGCCAAGCCCGCACCGGCGGCGCGGCCCAGCCGGTCGGAGGGCAAGCCCGCCGCGACCAGGCCGACCACCCCGGCGCGCGGCAGCGGCAAGAGCGAGACGGCGACCACGACCCGCCCGCGCGGCTCGCATCTGGGCGCCGACTTTCTGAAGGGGCTGTCGGCCGATCCGTCGCCCTCCAGGTCGCAGGCGGCGCCCGCCGCCCGGATCGGCGCGCAGCAACTGGCGAACATCGCCTCGGCGATCCTGCGTCAGGTCCAGCCCTGTGCGAACCGTCAGGTGACGCCGGGGCCGGGCGCCGAGCGTATCCGCGTCGCGATCAACCTGCATCTCAACAAGGACGGCAGCCTGGCCGCCGCGCCGCGCGTGGTCGGGCATAGCGGTGTCGATGGCGAGAACGAACGCTATGTCGACCGGGTCGACGATCTGGCGATCGCCACCTTCAAGGGATGCTCGCCGCTGCGCGGGCTTCCCGCCGAGCTGTACGACGTGCCGGGCGGGTGGAGCAATTTCACGCTGCGCTACAAGTTGCCGGGTTGAGGATGGCCGGTCCGTCCTTTCGCCCGCGTCCGGCGGTGGCCGCGCCCCCGAAAAAACGGGGCGTGGGATCGTTGGCATGATGACGACAGTTTTCAGAAACTGTCCATTGGATGACAGGCCGTCCGCGCTTTATGGAGCGCAAGGCGGCTGGAGCGATACGCGTTTCCGTTTCAGTTACCCGGGTTGAGGATCTGTTTATGCCCCGTTCCCTGCTGACCCTGCCGCTCACGCTGGCCCTGGCGGCCAGTGCCGTCGGCGCGCAGGACGTGCCCGCGCCCGCGCCCCAGGAACAGCCCGCGGCCTCCGCGCCCGCCGGGCAGCAGCCCGCGGCCGCGCCCGCCAATGGCCAGGAAGGGCTGGTCGTCGATGTCGAGGGCGGCATCTCCGCGCCGATGCCGATCGCGATCCCGGCGATGCCGACCAGCGCGGTGGTGCAGACGGCGGCGGGCACGACCGATGTCGTCGGGCAGGAACTGTCCAAGATCATCACCAACGACCTGCGCAATTCGGGGCTGTTCACGCCGGTCCCGCCCGCGCAGCTGCGCACCGTGTCCTTCCCGGAAGTGACCGCGCCTGCCTTCGACTATTGGAACGGCACCGGCGCGCAGGCGCTGGTCCAGGGCTATGTCCGCGCCAATGGCGACGGGACGCTGACGGTCGGCTGCTACCTCTATGACGTGCTGGCCAAGAGCGAGCTGGCGCGGCAGGGCTTCGTCGTGTCGCCGGGCGACTGGCGGCGGGCGGCGCACAAATGCGCCGACACCATCTATACCAAGCTGACCGGCGAAGGCCCCTATTTCGACAGCCGGATCGTCTATGTCTCCGAGACGGGGTCCAAGGCACGGCGGATCAAGCGGCTGGCGATCATGGACCAAGACGGCGCCAATCACCGCTTCCTGACCAACGGCCAGTCGATCGTGCTGACCCCGCGCTTCGCGCCGAACCAGCAGTCGATCGTGTACATGTCCTATGTCGACAAGCGGCCCGCCATCTATGTCTATGACATCGGTTCGGGCCGTCAGCGGCTGGTGGTGCAGAATGCCGCGACGACCTTCGCACCGCGCTTCTCGCCCGATGGCCGCTGGATCCTGTTCTCGATGGCGCAGGGCGGCAATACCGACATCTACCGCGTCTCGGCGCAAGGGGGCACGCCGCAACGGCTGACCAACGCGCCCGGCATCGATACCGGCGGCAGCTATTCGCCCGACGGCTCCAAGATCGTCTTCGAGAGCGATCGTTCGGGCGGGCAGCAAATCTATGTCATGAACGCGGACGGTTCCAACCAGCAGCGGATCAGCTTCGGCGGTGGCCGCTATGCGACGCCGGTCTGGAGCCCGCGCGGCGACCTGATCGCCTTCACCAAGCTGGGCGGCGCGTTCCGCATCGGCATCATGAATCCCTCGGGCGGCGGTGAGAAGCTGTTGACCAACAGCTGGCAGGACGAGGGGCCGAGCTGGTCCCCCAATGGCCGCGTCATCACCTTCCAGCGCTCGACACAGGGGGCGTCGGGCAAGGCGGATGTGTGGATGGTCGACCTGACCGGGGTGAACGAACGTCGCATTCCGACGCCGCTCGACGGCTCGGACCCGGCCTGGGGGCCGTTGCGGCCGTAATGGGGTATAGGGGTTTCAGTTTCGGGGGCGAAACGAACCAAAAGGGAGTGACAGTCCAGTGACCAAGATCAAGACCACCCTGCTCGTCGCCACGATGGCGCTGGCCATCGCCGGTTGCGCCAAGAAGCGGCCCGCCGTCCTGCCGCCCGCGCCGGTCGACCAGAATGCGGCGACCGACCCCAATGCGGGCCAGACCACCCCGACCGACGGCGCGATCGTCCCCGGCTCGGACGCCGACTTCAAGCGCTCGGTGACGTCGAACACCATTCACTTCGGGCTCGATCAATATGATATCGACCCCGAGTCGCGCGCGATCCTGGACAGCCAGGCGGCCTGGCTTCAGCGCTATCCCAATGTCCGCATCACCATCGAGGGGCATTGCGACGAGCGCGGCACGCGCGAATATAATCTCGCGCTGGGCGATCGTCGTGCGAACGCGGCCAAGAATTATCTGGCGGCGCGCGGCATCTCGCCCGACCGGATGAACGTCATCAGCTATGGCAAGGAACGCCCGATCGCGCTCGGCTCGGACGAGGCGAGCTATGCGCAGAACCGCCGCGCGGTGACCGTGGTCCTGAGCTGACGATCGTCATTCCGCCCCATCTCTGATGGGGAGGGGGACCGCGCCCGAAGGGCGTGGTGGAGGGGCTTGGCCCGTCCGTCTTTGCCCCTCCACCACCGGGCTGACGCCCGGCGGTCCCCCTCCCCAAGCATAGCTTGGGGAGGAATGGAATGCGGTCGGCGCCATACCCCCAAAACCTCCGTTCAGCCTGAGCGAAGTCGAAGGCCACGGGACTCGTTCTCGGCAAGGTCCGGGGCGTGCACTTCGACTTCGCTCAGTGCGAACGGATATTGGGTGCTTAGCCTCTGAAGGCTTGGTTCAGCAGCTTCGCCAGCCGCAACCCGCCCCGCTTCACCTGCTCGCGCTCGACCGGGGCCATCGCCCGGATTGCGGCGTCATCCATCGTCATATGCGCCGGCGTCGGCTGGCAGGGATCGCCGCCCATCGCGGCGGCATAAGCGCGCTTGGCGACCGCCCAGTTCTCGCGGCTCCAGGCCATCACGCCGCCCGCCGCCTCGCGCCGCCGCACGGCTGCCGGATAGGCGCGGACCAATTTGGGGGGCGTCGAGATCGCTCGCTCGGCGAGCAGTCCGTCCCAGATCGAATGCAGGTTCAGCCGCGCGGTCGCATAGTCGCCATAATCGACATGGGTGTCGTTGCCGCCCTTGTCGCCCTTGTCCCCGGCATGGAGCGGCTGGTGCAGGTCGCCGACGAAGTGGACGAGGAAGGCCAGCGCCATCACCCGGTCCTTATCGCTGGCGCGCTTGTCCTTCAGGATCGCGAGCTGGCGCGGGATCTGCGCCGATACGCAGTCCCCGCTGTCGCAGGCGGGGGGCAGGCGAAAGGGCTGGCAGATGTCCACATTCTGATAATGCCAGCTATAGGCATAGCCGAAGCGCGACTTGCCGTTTTCGTCCTTCAGCGGCTTGACGCAATCGGGCCAGACGCTGGCCTCCTCGATCGTCCGGACCGGGCAGCTCGGCGTGTCGAGCTCGCCTTGCGCGCGCAGGACCCGGCGGATTTCGGCGCGGGCATGCGGCGTGATGTTGGCCCAGGCGATGGCCGCCACCGTCTGATGTCCATAGTCCCAATAGGCGGCGGCGGGGGAGGTGAGGAACGACGCCGCGATCATCGCGACGAACAGGCGCAAGTGCTTCATGGCGCGGGTTTTATCCCTCGTCAGCGTAGATCGCCACCCTGTGTTCGCCGCCACTCGTCGCACGGCCGCGATACATGCCTGCGGTCGTCATGCTCCATGCGATCGCGCCATCGGGCCCGGCCAGGATGGTGCCGCCGGTGCCGCCCAGCGCCTTCACCTCGGCCAGCACCGAGTCGGCGGCGGCCTGGAGGCCCTCGCCGGTGAAGCGGCGACGCCCGGCGATCTCATGCCCCACGCCGACCCGGATGAAGACCTCGCCCGAGCCGGTGCACGATACCGCACAGGCTCGGTCGTCGGCATAGGTGCCCGCACCGATCAGCGGCGAATCGCCGATCCGGCCCCAGCGCTTGCCCGTCACCCCGCCGGTCGAGGTGGCGGCGGCGACATGGCCCCGGGCGTCGCAGGCGACCGCGCCGACCGTGCCGTATTTCATGTCGCTGTCGAACGCATCGGCGCCGCGCGACAGCAGCTCGTCGAGCTGGCGGCGGCGCTCGTCGGTGTGGAACCAGGCGGGGTCGACCTGCTCCAGCCCCTGGTCGACCGCGAATCGGTCCGCGCCCTGCCCGGCCAGCAGGACATGCGGGCTGGCCTCCATGACCTTGCGCGCCAGCGTCACCGGGTTGCGGGTCCGCGTCACCCCCGCGACCGAGCCCGCCCGCCGGTCGCGTCCGTCCATGATCGCGGCGTCCAGTTCGTTGGTGCCGTGCTGCGTGAAGCAGGCGCCGCGCCCGGCGTTGAAATGGGGATCGTCCTCCAGGACGCGCACGGCCGCCTCGACCGCGTCCAGCGCGCTGCCGCCCTCCGCCAGTACCGCCGACCCGGCCTTCAGCGCGGCGTCGAGCCCGGCACGCGCCCCGGCATCCTGTTCGGGGGTCAGGACATCGCGGGTGATCCGGCCCGCGCCGCCATGGATGACCAGCGACCAGGATGCGGACATGGGGAAACTCCGATATTTGAAGGGGACAGGCTTTGCGCCCGAGCCCCTATCAGATCGTCGCTTTCCCGCCATCCCCCGGACGCAGCCCGATCAGCGGGCGAAGCCAGCGCAGCTTGCGGCCGACCAGATAAAAGGCCCAGCAGCCCGCCACCGTCGCCGCCACCAGGATCGCGGCATCGACCGCCAGCGGCCAGCCCAGCCTGCGCAGGCCCAGCGCGACGAGGATGATGATCGTCTGGTGGATCAGATAGAAGGGGAAGACCGCCTCGGTCAGCGTGCGGCGCCACGGATGGTCGCGGTTCCAGAAACGCTCGGCCAGCCCGATCAGCGCGACGACCGCCATCCAGCCCTGCACCGCGCGTGCGCCCGCAAAGACGATGCCCAGCCCCGCGGGCGCGCCCGCCAGCCCCGGCCAGCGCCACTCCAGCGCGGCGGCGACCGCATAGCTGGCCAGCGCGATGGCCGCCGCGACGATCCAGCCGCGCCGGAAACTGCCCAGCACCCGCTCCGACCCCGCCATGCCGAAGCCGAAGAGCAGCGCGGGGAAATAGACGGCATGCGCCAGCCCGTCGTCGATCAGGCCATGCGTCTCCACCCCGCCGGGGAACAGGCGGATATCGACCAGCAACAGCCACAGCACCGGCAGCACCGCGCCGCCCCATCCGCCGAACACCCGGTCGAACAGCGCCTGCGCCCTGCCGCCGAACCGGCCGCCCACCGCCAGCAGCATCGCCACCGCCATGGTATAGGCCCACAGATAGGCGACGAACCACAGATGGTTCCAGGCGGGCGTCGGCACCACCCCGCCGATCAGCCGGAAGCCCAGCCAGTCGTGCAGCCAGAAGGTCGCATAGGAGCCCGGATAGCCATATTTGCTGACCAGCTCGGCCCAGATCTGCGGCGGCACCAGCACCGCGATCCCGAACGCCAGCGGCACGAGCAGCCGGATGCTCCGCCCCCGTGCGAAGCTGGCGATCGAGGGATGCCGGACCGCCAGTGCGCGGGTCGCATAGCCCGATACGACGAACAGCAGCATCAGCCGCCACGGATTGCTCGCCAGCATCGGGATCGCGACCCAGGGCAGCCGGGCGAGCTGCACATGGAAGCCCCACGGCACGAAGACCATGCCGATATGATAGAGGATCAGGATGGCGAAGGCGCCGATGCGCAGCCAGTCGAGTCCATAATGGCGGGGGATAGGGGCGGCGGCGGTCATTCTTTGCCCGGTCTGGTACAGCACTGACTTTGAACCGCAACGCGCTTGCGCGTATATAGGGCCCATGTCCATTCGTCCCTGGCGAGACATCGTCCGCCGCCAAAGCCGTCAGATCATGGTGGGCCAAGTGCCCGTGGGCGGCGACGCCCCCGTCACCGTGCAGACCATGACCAACACGCCGACCAGCGATCCGGTCGCCACGATCAACCAGATCCGGCGCTGCGAAGAGGCGGGGGCGGACATCATCCGCGTCTCCTGCCCCGACACCGATTCGACCGCCGCGCTGGCCAAGATCACCAAGGCGGCGCGCGTGCCGATCGTCGCCGACATCCATTTCCACTATAAGCGCGCGCTGGAAGCCGCCGATGCGGGCGCGGCCTGCCTGCGCATCAATCCGGGCAATATCGGCTCGTCCGAGCGCGTGGCCGAGGTCGTCCGCGCGGCCAAGGCCAATGGCTGCGCGATCCGCATCGGCGTGAATGCCGGTAGCCTGGAGAAGGACCTGCTCGAAAAATATGGCGAGCCCTGTCCCGAGGCGCTGGTCGAATCGGCGCTCGACCATATCAAGCTGCTCCAGGACCACGATTTCCACGAATATAAGGTCGCGGTGAAGGCGTCCGACGTCTTCCTGGCGGTGGCGGCCTATCAGGGGCTGGCCGAGGCGACCGACTGCCCGCTGCATCTGGGCATCACCGAGGCGGGCGGACTGATCGGCGGGACGGTCAAGTCCTCGATCGGCATCGGTTCGCTCCTCTGGTTCGGGATTGGCGACACGATCCGCGTCTCGCTCTCGGCCGAGCCCGAGGAAGAGGTACGCGTCGGCTTCGAGATCCTGAAGGCGCTGGGCATCCGCAATCGCGGCGTGCGCGTCGTGTCCTGCCCGTCCTGCGCGCGCCAGGGCTTCGACGTGATCCGCACCGTGCAGGTGCTGGAGGAACGGCTCCAGCATATCCGCACGCCCATGTCGCTGTCGGTGCTGGGCTGCGTGGTCAACGGCCCCGGCGAAGCGCGCGAGACCGATATCGGCGTGACCGGCGGCGGCAATGGCAAGCACATGGTCTATCTGTCGGGGCTGACCGATCATACGGTCGAGGACGCCGACATGGTCGACCATATCGTCAAGCTGGTCGAGGCGAAGGCCGCCGAACTTGAAGCGGCGGACGTCGCCAAGGCGGCGATCGCGGCGGAATGATCCGGGCCCATTCCTCTCCTTGCGGGGGAGGAATGGGTCTCGTTACGATGCGGGCATGACCGTCCTCCGCATCGCCGCCGCCCTGATCGAAGACGGAAGCGGGCGCATCCTGCTGGTGCGCAAGGCGGGCACCCGCTGGTTCATGCAGGCGGGCGGTAAGATCGAACCCGGCGAGGACGCCGCCGCCGCGCTGATCCGCGAACTGGACGAGGAGATCGGGCTGACGATCGCCGAATCGGCGCTGCGCCCGATCGGGCGATTCTCGGCGGCGGCGGCCAATGAGCCGGGGCACCGCGTCGACGCCACGGTCTTTCACCTGACCATCGACCATGACCCGGTGCCCGCCGCCGAGATCGAGGAGGCGATCTGGGTCGATGGCCGCTCGGTCGAAACCCTGCCGCTGGCACCGTTGCTTCGCGACCATATCCTGCCATGGTGGCGGGGCGGCACGGGCAGGGGGTAATGACATGCGGCGGGGCGTGGCGGTGATAGCGGGTGCGTTGATCCTGTCGGGTTGCGTCACGACCACGACCGAGAAGCCGTTGCTGACCAAGCGCGCCTTTGCTCGACTGGCCGCCCGGTGCGGCGTGACCCCGACCGAGTTCAAGACGGCGCGCAGCGGGCTGCCCTATGTCCGCTTCCGCTACACCGATGCCGCGCAGGAAACCGAAATCCGGGCTGCGCCCAGCGTCGAATGTATCCGGCGCGGCCTGAAACGCTATCGATACGAATATTTCGGCCCCGACCCGGATCCGGCCAAGCACGACGCCTGACCAGGTCGGATCGCCATTCCGCGATGCCTTTCCGTCCCTCGCCCCTCGTTGAGGGGAGAGGGTTGCGCAGACTTGGTCTTTGCGAAAGCAAAGGCTTAGTCGGAGCTGGGTGAGGGGTGGATGCGCGTAGCGCGCGAGCCTTTGGGCTCGCTCAACCCCTCACCCAAGCTGCGCTAGCCAGCAGGCTGGCAAGCTCCGCTAACCCTCTCCCCTGTCCAGGGGAGAGGGGAAGAAGCAGTCCTGAAATCGATCGGGCCTATAGCCGCAGGCCCAGCCGAACCCCCGCCCCGGCATCGGGGGCACCCCGGCTGACCCCGGCGCTGCCCTGGATGCCCAGCGACAGGCGCTGCGACAGTGCGGTGTCCAGCCCCGCGCCGATCTCCTGCCGGTCGGCGCTCTGGTCGCTGGCGCGCGAGGCATAGTTGTACGAGACGCTGACCTCGCTCGCCTTGCCCATGCGGACCGCCACGCCGCCCCGCGCGCTGGTCACGTCGCGCAGGGCATAGCCGTCGGGCTGCCCGACAAAGCTGTGGCCGATCGCGGCAAAGGGCGTGACCTTGCCGGGCACCGCGGCTTCCGCCCCGATCGAATAATCGGTCTTGCCCGTCCCCAGGCCGCGCGAGGCCGAGGCGGTGGGCAGCTTGGCGCTGCCGGTCAGGGCCAGCGCCAGATGGTGCGGGCGCGGCTCGACCAGCTGGACCGACGCCCCCACCACCGCATCGCCCAGCCCGCTGCGCCGGACGCGCGTGGCCGGGCGGGTGGGGTCGACGAAGATGGGCAGGCCCAGCGGCCCGCCGGGCGCGACGACATTGCCCGGCGCGTCCACCTGCACCACCGGCAGCGCGGCGAACACCGTCACCCGCTTGCGCTTGGCCCGCAGGCCCAGCGACGTGCTGGCGGTATCCACACGCTGTCCGGTGCCATAGCGGCCCGAGGCATAGTCCGCCCCGACCGTCGCGGTGACCTGCGCCCCCGCCGGTGCCGCCAGCATCATGGCCAGACCCGTTGCCATCCATGCCGTCTTCATGCCCGTCATCCCTTTTTGCATCGGTGTTTGCGGGGGCAACGGATGCGGGGTGGGATTTCATCCGATCCTCGGCGCACCCCACCCTTGCGGCGGGAGGGGGAGGGGTGAGGGCGGCAATCGGCTCCTCTCGCCTTTCGGAGCCGTCCCCGTTATCGCCACGGGCATGAGCGCGCGCACGTCCCCCGTCATCGCCTTCGGCGCCGCGGCGCTGGGCATCGCCATCTATTCGGTGATGGACACGCTGATGAAGCGGCTGTCGATCGACAGCGGCGCCTATAGCGCGGTGCTGTGGCGGTCCTGGGTCGGGGTGGTGCTGACCGGCGCGCTGTTCCTGGCGCGGGGCGGGCGCTGGCCGGGGCGGCAGGCGCTGATCCTGCATGTCGCGCGCGGTGCGACCGGGGGCGCGTCGGTATTGCTGTTCTTCTGGGGGCTGGCGCGGGTGCCGATGGCGCAGAGCATCGCGCTGACCTTTCTCGCGCCGCTGATCGCGCTGTTCCTGGCGGCCTTCACGCTGGGCGAGCGGATCCGGCGCGCCGCGATCCTGGGCTCGCTGATCGCGGGGGTGGGGGTGCTGGTGATCGCGGCGGGCGAGGTGCAGGCGCAGGCCTCGACCGAGACGGTGCTGGGCTCGCTGGCGATCCTCGCCGCCTCGATCCTCTATGCGGTCAGCCTGGTGCTGCTGCGGCGGCAGGCGCAGGTGGCGGGGCCGGTCGAGGTCGCGCTGTTCACCATGCTGGTGATCGCGGTGCTGATGCTGCCCGCCGCACCCTTCGTCTCGGGCTGGCCCGCCACGGCGCAATGGCCCGCCATCGTCATCGCGGCGGCGCTGGGCAGCCTGTCGGCGCTGCTGCTCGCCTGGGCCTATGCGCGGGCGGAGGCGCAGATCCTCGCGCCGGTCGAATATACCGCCTTCGTCTGGGCCGCGCTGCTCGGCTATGCGGTGTTCGGCGAGCGCGTGTCGCCGTTCACGCTGGTCGGGGCGGCGGCGATCATCGGGGGCTGCGTCGTCGCGGTGCGGCGGCCCGGACCGGGGCCGCAGAGCGAGGCGGGACTATGACGACGACCATCCGGGCCGCCCGGCCCAGCGATAGCGCGACCATCCTGGGCTTCGTGCGCGAACTGGCGGCGTTCGAGCGCGAGCCCGATGCCGTCCACGCCACCGAGCCGATGCTGGCGGAGGCGCTGTTCGGCGAACACCCCGCCGCCGAGGCGGTGATCGCCGAGCGCGACGGCATGGCGATCGGCTTTGCGCTGTTCTTCGCCAATTTCTCGACCTGGACCGGACGGCGCGGCCTGTATCTGGAGGACCTCTACGTCACGCCGACCGCGCGCGGGGGCGGGGTGGGCAAGGCGCTGCTGGTCCATCTGGCGGGCATCGCGCGCGATCGGGGCTGGGCGCGGTTCGAATGGTCGGTGCTCGACTGGAACACGCCCGCGGTCGAATTCTACCGCGCGATGGGCGCGCAGCCGATGGCGGAATGGACGGTGCAGCGCGTGTCGGGCGAGGCGCTGGAGCGGCTGGCGGGGCGGTGATCGGGTTCGCGCGGAGGCGCGCCTCGCTATGTCGTCTCGGGCTCCGCGCGAACCATCTTCCTGCCCGCCGCACCCTCTCCGCTCCGTTCGGCCTGAGCGAAGTCGAAGGCCAAGGGATTGCCGTCGCCAAGCCGCGCGGATGGTGCGTGCGCTTCGACTTCGCTCAGCGTGAACGGAGGAGGGGAAGCGGAACGCCGTTCCCAAGTCCCGGCCTCACCCGCCGACGATAAAAAACGCCCCGGTGCGGGTGGCACCGGGGCGTCCTTCAAACCGAAATCCGAAAAGGGATTATTCGCGGCCGGGCACGTCGTGGTCGTGCGGCTCTTCGCCCTTGGCCTTGGCGGCCTCGTAACGCTCGATCGCTTCCAGGGTGATGCGGCGCGCTTCGTCGCGGTCGCCCCAGGTGCCGATGCGCACCCACTTCTTCTTCTCCAGATCCTTGTAATGGGTGAAGAAGTGCTCGATCTGCTGGAACACGATCTCGGGCAGGTCGTCGCGACCGCCGACATTCGAGTAATAGGGGAAGGTCGAGTCGACCGGCACGCAGACCAGCTTCTCGTCGCCGCCGGCCTCGTCTTCCAGGTTCAGCACCGCGATCGGACGCGCGCGCACGACGCAGCCCGGGATGAAGGGCGAGCGCGACACGACCAGCGCGTCGAGCGGATCGCCGTCCGGCGACAGGGTGTGCGGCACGAAGCCGTAATTGGCCGGATAGCGCATCGGCGTGTGCAGGATGCGGTCGACGAACAGGGCGCCGCTCGCCTTGTCGAACTCGTACTTCACGGGCTCGCCGCCGGTGGGCACCTCGATCACGACATTGAGGTCATCGGGCGGGCTCTTGCCGACGGGAATGAGGTCGATACGCATGGTCAGTCTTTCTCTGCCAGGGGGCCGGATACAAGTTCCGGTGCAAAAACAATGGCGGGCGCGATAGCGCAACCCGCCATGCCCTGTCGATAGATGTCCTCAGCGCGCCTTCAGAAGACGATCGAGCCCGGTTTCGCCGGTGCCGACCTTTTCCAGACGCGGATAACGCGGACCGCCGGTATAGGCGAGCGTGACGTCGCGGAAGACATCCTGGTTCTTTATCACCAACTTGACCGGCTTGGCCGGATCCTTGGCGGCCAGGATCGCGGCCTTCAGGCGATCGCCCGAATAGCTCTCGCCGTTCACCGCCTGGATTTGCGTGCCGACATCGATGCCCGCCTTGAACGCCGGACTGTCCCAAATCGAGCTGGTCACTTCGCCGCTGTTCGACACGATCATGCCCAGCGAGTAGCTGACATTGGTGCTGTTTTTCTCGCCCTGCTTGAAGGTCGCGGTGGGCTCGGGCGTATAGACCAGCTTGTAGCCGTTCATCGCAAAGCCCTGGATCGGGGCGGGCTGGCCCGTCTCGGTGATGCGGCGGCGCAGGAAATCGGCCCAGTCATAGGGGACGATCTTGTTCAGCGTGGCCGCCACATCGTCGAAGGTGTAGGTCACCTCGCCCCAATCGCCGTTGCGGATGCCGAAAAAGGCCTTGGCGAAATCGTCGATCGACTTGGTGCCGTTCGACTTCTGGCGGAGCATCGCATCGACCTCCATCCAGACCATCAGCCCTTCGTTGTAATAATCCTCCGACCGCTGCCAGCTGGTCCAGCCCTTGGGCTTGCGCGCCGAGATGATCGGGTCGTTGGTGGTGTCGACCAGATTGCGCCACTGGCGCGCGGGCGCGGTGTCGTAGATGGCGAGGATCGAGGCGTACTGGTCCAGCGTATCCTGCTTCGAGACCATGCCCGACCGGGCCTGGAGGACATAGCCCCAGAACTGGGTCTGCCCCTCATAGACCCACAGCAGCGAGTCGCGCATCGGCGCGCGATAATCGGGGGTCCACAGGTCCGCGCCGCGCCGGAACTTGCCGTCCCAGCTATGGGTGAATTCGTGCGGCAACAGGTTGCGGCGGCCCGGCCCGGCATTCCACTCGGTGAAATAGCCCGGCGTCACGCCATTTTCGGATGAGCGGTGATGCTCCAGCCCGATGCCGCCCAGCTGGTCGCTGATCGACAGCAGGAATTCATAATGGTCGTAATGCTCCGCGCCGAAGGTCTTGACCGCCTGTTCGACCAGCCGCCGGTGCGCCTCGATCTGGTCGGGCTTGGCGGCCAGTTCGGCGGCGTTGTCGGCGAAGACGTTCAGGTTGACGCGCGGGGTCAGCGGGAAGACCTTGCCATATTTGCCCGCCAGCACCGGCGAATCGACCAGGATCTCGTAATTGGTCGTGTCATAGGTGTAGGTCGAACCCGACGCCTTGGACGGCACCGCGCCCGCGGCGGTCCAGCCGGTCGGGAAGGTGGCGGTCATCTGGATCGGGATCTGGCGGGTATAATAGCCCGCCGGATAGAGGCTGACCGAATTGGGTTGCAGCGAGATCATCGTCGGGGTGACCGCGACGCGGCCCTGGTCGGGCTTGGTCGCCGACAGGAACTGGAACTCCAGGTCGAGCTGCGCCGCGCCCGCGGGCACGTCGATATGGAAGGCGAAGACGTCGACCGGGTCGCGGGTCCAGGGCAGGATCTGCCCGTTGGCGCGGATGACCAGGCCCGCCAGCTTCTCGATCTCGCCGCGCGGGGAATGCGCGCCGGGCAGCCATTTCGGGAAGAGCAGCGCCATCGGCCCCGCCTTGGCGACCGGGATCGTCTCCTTCACGCGGAAGATGCCGCGCTCGGTGTCGGTGGCGTCGACCACCAGCTTGATCGTGCCCGGATAGGGGGTGTCGACCGCGTCGGGGATGGTGTTGACGAACGGGGCCTGCGCGGCGGGCGCGGAATTGCCCGGCGGCACCTGGGCGTTCGCCACGTAGAGCGGGGCGGCAGCGGCCGAGGCGAGCAGCGAGGCGACGACAATCGAACGAAACGCGGTACGGATCATGGAGAGCCTTTTGCGGCGAAGAGAGACACCGGCAGGTTAGGCACCCGATAGGCCAGTCGTCCAGACCCTTTTGCCCGGCTCAGCTCCCGCCGCCCAGCACGTTGACCGTGAAGGCGATGACGCCGAGGTTGAAGATGAACGCCGCCAGGCACTGGCCCGTCACCACGCGGCGCATCCGGCGCGAGGCGATCGACACGTCGCTGGTCTGGAAGGTCATGCCCAGCGTCACCGAAAAATACAGGAAATCCCAGTAATCCGGCTCGGCGGTGTCGGGGAATTGCAGGCCGCCCGCATCGCCCTTGTCGCCCGCGCTGTAGAAGAGATGCGCATAATGCAGCGCATAGACGATGTTCGAGAACAGCCAGGCCAGGATCAGCGTGGCCACGACCAGCGCGATGGTGACGAGGCTGCTCCGCCCGCGCAACTCGCCGCCGACCGCGACCAGGACGACGAACAGCACGATCCCGCAAAACACCAGCAGCACCGCGCGATTGGCGTCGTTGCGTGCGGCGCGGCGGCGCATCGTGGCCGCCTGTCCCTGTTTCAGCAGCGCGACCAGCGACCCGATGAACAGGATCGCGGCGGCATCGAACCCGGCCAGCACGCCCCGCGTCAGACCCAGCGGCGGAATCAGCAGCGCCGCCGCCACGATCAGGACGAACCCGAACAGCACGAATCGCGGCGGTGCGATCCGGTCCCCGATACGACGTTGCAGCCTTTGCCAGCGTGTGATGGTCATGGATCACGATGTACGCCCGTCCGAGCGGACTTGGCTATGGCGCGCGATCAACAGAAACGGGCCTTTCGACGCCCCGGCTTAGGCTGGCGCTTCAAAAGCCGCCTTAATGCCGCACAGAATGGAATCCTCGCCATCCGGTCCCGAGCCAAGCCTGGTCGGTGGGGCGCTGGATCAGGGGCGGTCCAGCAGCCACGGCGCGCCGCGTGCGAACGCCACGTCCCAGGCCAGTTGGTCATGCCCCGCGACCAGCGTGTCGAATCGCGTGGTCGCCCCGGCGGATCGAGCGGCCTCCACCGCGTCATGCGTGTTGAGAAGATAGTCCGGCTCGAACAGGCCGGCTGCTCCAAACAACCGCGTCCGGCCCAGCTTCGCGCCCAGCGCCTTGGCCGCCTGTCCGCTGGATGACAGCGCCAGGACCTTGCCGAACAATTCCGGATGCAGCCCGGCTGCCGCCAGTGCCCAATGCGCGCCGTTAGACGATCCCCCGATGATCCTGTCGCTGGCCCGACGAGAGGCGGGGTAATCCTTCTCGATGAGCGGAATGACTTCCTGGGTCACGAAGCGCAGATGCCTGCCAAAGGCCGAGGTCGGCGTATCGCCGTCTGAATTGAAGTCTATCTTATATTCCGGCCCACGCCGGTCGCATGCCATACCGGTGCAACCGGCCTGGCGGGGCGTAGCCGCGTCGATGCCGACCAGAATGGCGGGTGGGCTGCGATGGGCGCGCACATCCGCTTCAAACTGGGCTGCGAATTTCTCGGCCAGATTGTCGGCCAGATAAAAGACCGGCAGTCGGCGGGCTTGGCCGCTGACGGGTGGGAGATAGATGGTCAGCCTGCGCATTTCGCCCAGCCAGCGCGAGGCTACCATATGGTGGATCAAGCGTTCGGCTGGCGGGGCAGTCCGTTCCGGAGCGGGCGGAGCAAGCGGCCCGCGTCGCACCTCGCGATGCTCGTCCTTGGCGGGAAAGGTCGCGACACTCAAGATCGCCTCGTCCATCCGGGGCACCCGCACCGTGACGCCAGCCAGCGCAGTGCCGGGGATCGGCACGAGTGGGGCCTGAACCGAGCAGCACAGCATCGCCCAGCGCTCGACATCGGGGCGTGCGATCATGGTCAGGCGGTCGCCCTGGACCCACCAGCGCCGCGACTCCGTGCCCAGCCGGGTCACCGCTTCCGCCGGGGACACGGACAGGAGAAGCGCGCAGGGTTCGGTGATAGGAGAACCGGCATCGCGGCAGGCCGGGACACGGCTGAACATCTCCGGTGGGGACTGAACCGAGCCGAGCGGCGCTTGAACGGCGGCGGCAAGCCCCAGCGACAGGGCGAGCATGGCCGATGCTAGGCGGACGCCGGATCCGGCGTCAAATGCCGTTTCACCCTGCCTGAGGGATGCTCTGGCGCGGGAAATGCAAAAGTTTAGCTGTATCAACGATATACCTGGCCGGGAATGACATGATGCGCCATGCTCGACTCCGCCCCCCATGCCGCCGCGCTGATCGTCATCGACATGATCAACGATCTCGATTTCGAGGGCGGCGAGGATTTGCGCGAACCGGCCGAGGCGGCGGCGCAGCGGATCGTGGCGCTGCGCGATGCGGCGGACGAGGCCGGGGTGCCGGTGATCTACGTCAACGACAATTTCGGCCATTGGCATTCCGAACGCTCCTCGATCATCGCGCATTGCGACCGGGAGGACAGTCCGGGCCGCGCGCTGATCGCCGCGCTCCGGCCGCGCGACCGCGACTATTTCGTGGTGAAGCCGCAATTTTCGGGTTTCTACGCGACCAATCTGCCCGTCCTGCTGCCGCAACTGGGGGGCACGCGCGTCATCCTGACCGGGGTGGCCGCCGACATCTGCGTGCTGTTCACCGCCGCCGACGCGCATATGCGCGAGTACGACCTGTGGGTGCCGGGCGACGCGGTGGCGAGCGAGAGCGACGCGCATCGCCGCTGGGCGCTGGAGATCATGCGGCACAGCATGTGCGCCGAGACCCGGCCGACCGACGAACTGGCGCTGGCCGACTGGCTATCCCCGGGGGCGTGATCGCACTCTAGCGCGCGGGGCTTCGCTACCTTAGATAGCGCCACCTCTATGGCACGGATCGAAACCCCCAAGCGCGTGCGCGGCACGCAGGACATCTTCGGCGACGAGCAGCGCCGCTTCGCGGAGGTGCTGGCCACCTTCGAGCATGTCCATGGCCTCTACGCCTTCCAGCGGCTCGACCTGCCGGTGTTCGAGGATACGCAGGTCTTCGCCCGTTCGATCGGCGAGACGACCGATGTCGTGTCGAAGGAGATGTACACCTTCCCCGATCGCGGCGGCGACCTGCTGACGCTGCGCCCCGAATTCACCGCGGGGATCGCGCGCGCCTATCTGACCGAGGGGTGGCAGCAATATGCGCCGCTCAAGCTCGTCACTTCGGGCCCGGTGTTCCGCTATGAGCGCCCGCAAAAGGGGCGGTATCGCCAGTTCCACCAGATCGACGCCGAAATCCTCGGCGCGGCCGAACCGGCGGCGGATGTCGAGTTGCTGGTGATGGCCGACCAGCTGCTGCGCGACTTGGGCATCGCCGAGGGCGTGACGCTTCAGCTCAACACGCTGGGCGATGCCGCGACGCGCGATGCCTGGCGCGACGCGCTGGTCGCGCATTTCGAGGCGCACCGCGACCAGCTGTCCGAGGACAGCCTGGTTCGGCTGGAAAAGAATCCGCTGCGCATCCTCGATTCGAAGGACCCGCGCGACCGGCCGATCGCCGATGCCGCGCCCGATATCGACGCCTATCTGACGCCCGAGGCGCGCGCCTTCTTCGAGGCGGTGACGGCGGGGCTGGACGCGGCGGGCGTGGCCTGGACGCGCAACGCGCGGCTGGTGCGCGGGCTCGATTATTACCGCCACACCGCCTTCGAGTTCGTGACCGACCGGCTGGGCTCGCAGGGCACCGTGCTGGCGGGTGGCCGTTATGACGGGCTGATCGAGTCGCTGGGCGGTCCCGCCACGGCTGGTGTGGGCTGGGCGGCGGGGGTCGAGCGGCTGGCGATGCTGCTCGACGAGCCCGCCAAGCCCGTCATCGACGCGGTCGTCGTGCCGATGGGCGCGGCGGCGGAGCTGCGCGCGACCGGCCTGGTCGCCGAGCTGCGCCGCGCGGGCGTCGCCACCGACATGGCGTTTCGCGGCAATATGAAGCGCCGCATGGCCAAGGCGAACGACCAGGGCGCGCGCTATGCGCTGATCCTGGGCGATGACGAGCTGGCGAACGGCCAGGTGCAGGTGAAGGCGCTGAAGACCGGCGAGCAGGCGACCGTCTCGCTCGACGGGGCGGCGCAGGGCCTGTCCGACCTGTTGTTCGAGGACGAGATCGCCGAGGCTCATGGCGAGACGCTCCCTCCATTGGCGCAGCGTCTGACCATCGCATGAAGACCATCTCCGCCGAACGCATCGCGCAGATCGAGGCGCGGCGCGACGAATTGCAGGCGATGATGGCGACCGGCGACCTGCCCTCGGACCGTTTCGTCGCGGTGTCGAAGGAATATGCCGAGCTG
Organism: Sphingomonas sp. 1185; assembly: GCF_040544655.1. Classification (NCBI taxonomy): domain Bacteria; kingdom Pseudomonadati; phylum Pseudomonadota; class Alphaproteobacteria; order Sphingomonadales; family Sphingomonadaceae; genus Sphingomonas; species Sphingomonas sp. 1185. The sequence goes on along the minus strand of NZ_JBEPKL010000039.1, from coordinate 6,347 downwards.
GAGCCGGTCGCCAACGCCGCCGCCGAAGTGCGGCGGTTGCGGCAGGAGGCCGACAGCCTGACCTTCATGACGCAGGACGGCGACGACGAATTGCGCGAGCTGGCGGCGGACGAACTCCACGCCAACCGCACCGCGCTGGCCGAGGCGGATCGCCATCTGGCGCTGGCGCTGCTGCCCCGCGACGCCGCCGACGAGCGCGCGGCGATGCTGGAAATCCGCGCCGGGACCGGCGGCGACGAGGCGGCGCTGTTCGCGGGCGACCTGTTCCGCATGTACCAGCGCTATGCCGAGCGGCAGGGCTGGCGGGTCGAGGTCATCTCCGCCTCGGTCCCCGATACGGGTGGGTACAAGGAAGTCGTCGCCTCGGTCGCGGGCGCGGGCGTCTTCGCCAAGCTGAAGTTCGAATCGGGCGTCCACCGGGTCCAGCGCGTGCCGGTCACCGAATCGGGCGGGCGCATCCACACCTCGGCGGCGACCGTCGCGGTGCTGCCCGAGGCGGAGGAGGTCGACCTCCAGATCGACGACAAGGATCTGCGCATCGACATCTATCGCTCGTCGGGCGCGGGTGGCCAGCATGTCAACACGACCGATTCGGCGATCCGCATCACCCATATCCCGAGCGGGCTGGTGGTGATCCAGCAGGACGAACGCTCGCAGCACAAGAACCGCGCCAAGGCGATGAAAGTGCTGCGGACCCGACTCTACGAGGCGGAGCGCGAGCGGCTGGCGGCGGAGCGGGCGGGCACGCGGCGCTCGATGGTCGGATCGGGCGACCGGTCGGAGCGGATCCGCACCTATAATTTCCCGCAAGGGCGCGTGACCGATCACCGGATCAACCTGACGCTCCACCGCCTGCCCGAAATCCTGGAAGGCGAGCTGGACGAACTGGTCGGCGCGCTGCTGGCGGAGGATGAGGCCGAACGGCTCGCCGCGCTCGATGGGTGAGGGGGCAAGCGCGGCCACAGACGATGTTCGCGCGGAGACGCGGAGACGCGGAGCGGTCCAGCCTGCCGCGCCGCAGGCCTTCCACCTTCGCCGGTGGATAGCGCCGTACCTTTGCCCCGTACCTGACATCTCCGCGCCTCCGCGCCTCCGCGCGAACCCATTTCTTCAGGGGCCCGGCATTCGCCGGGGCGAGGCGGCGGCGTGACGGACGCCCGCACCGCGCTCGCACAGGCTGCCGAGCGTTTCGCCTTTTCCCCCACCGCGCGGCTCGATGCGGAACTGCTGCTCGCCCATGCCCTGGGGATCGAGCGCAACGCGCTGCTGCTCGATCTGAGCCGTGCCGTCCCCGACAGCTTCTGGCCGCTGGTCGAGCGTCGCGCCGCGCAGGAGCCCATCGCCTATATCACCGGCACGCGCGGCTTTTGGACGCTGGACCTGGCGGTCGGCCCCGGCGCGCTGGTGCCGCGTGTGGACAGCGAAACGCTGATCGACGCGGCGCTGGCCCATTTCAAGGGGCGCCCGCCCGCCACGGTGCTGGACCTGGGCACCGGGCCGGGGACTCTGCTGCTGGCGCTACTCGACGAGTGGCGGGGCGCGGTCGGGCTGGGCGTGGATCGCTCCGCGCAGGCGCTGGACTATGCGCTCGCCAATGCCGCCGCCTGCGGGCTGGCCGATCGCGCGCGGTTCGTGCGGGGCGACTGGGCGGCGGCGCTGACCGGCGCGTTCGACTGCATCGTCACCAATCCGCCCTATATCGGCACCGACGAGATCCTCTCGCCCGAGGTGCGCGATTACGAGCCCGGCTCGGCGCTGTTCGCGGGGCCCGAGGGGCTGGACGACTATCGCCTGCTCGCGCCCGAACTGCGCCGCCTGCTCGCCCCCGGCGGGGCGGCGGTGGTCGAGATCGGGCACGAACAGGGGCCCGCCGTGACCATGCTTCTGGAAGCGCAGGGATTCCGGGTGGCGCTGCACCGCGATCTGGGCGGCCGCCCGCGCGCGCTGCTGGCGCATTGAACATTCCCGACAATGCCCCATATTTCACTTGTAGGACCGGCCCCCGACCCGCTACAGCGCGCACAGGGGCACGCGAACATCGACGGCTTGCACCGTGTTTTCGGGACACGACGTGGTTGGGCATCGTCGATGTCGGGCCGATGCCCGTACCCTTCGTCATGCAGTCGCTGCTGTCCGGCGGCCGTGGCAAGCGCCCGTTGGGCGCCAGAGCTTCGCATCGTGCGGGACGCGCGCGGTGCCGGGAAAAGTGGACCTTGTTGGTTTGACGACTAAGGACGAACAGCTTGATCAATAATCGGCAGGCCGGCCGCCGTCGCGGTCGTGGTGGCGGCAATAATGGTGGGCAGCGCCCGGGTGGCAATCCCGGTCGTCCCGACAATGGCAATCGCATCGACAACCGCGCGCGCGGCAACGCCAACCAGCTGTACGAAAAGTACAAGAATCTGGCGGCCGAGGCGCAGCGTCAGGGTGACCGGGTCAACACCGAATATTATTGGCAGTTCGCCGATCACTATTTCCGGGTGTTGAGCGAAAGCCGCTCGCGCTTCGAGGAGCAGAATCAGCGTCGCCAGCGCGAGGAATCGCGCGATGACGGCTTTGACGACGGCTTCGACGGCGGCGACGAGGATTATGGCGACGAGGGCGATCCCATCCGTCCCGGCGAGATGCAGGGTGAGGCGGAGCCGCGTCGCGAACGCCAGCCGCGCGAGGAGCGCAGCCGCGACGATCGCCCCCGCCGTGACCGTGAGAGCCGCGATCGTGAGGGGCGCGACCGTGAGGATCGCCCGCGCCGGGACGACCGCCGCCCGGCCCGCACCGAACAGCCGGTGATGGCCGAAGAGGCACAGCCCGCCGTGGCCGCAAGCGTCGAGGTTGCCGAACCGACCGCCGAGGCCGAAGCGCCCCGCCGTCGCGGTCGCCCGCGTCGCGAACGCCCGGTCGAGGCGCAGGCCCAGGACGGCGCGGAAGCGACCGGCTTCGACGCCGATCGCCTGCCGCCCGCGCTGAGCCCGGTGGCTGACAGCGAGGCTCCCGTCGAGGAAAAGCCCCGCCGTCGCCGCGTCCGCGCCGCCGCTCCGGTCGAGCCGGAAGCCGCGGCGGGCTGATACCGCCCGGACGGAACGAAAAGGCCGGTCGTCGCACCCCGCGACGGCCGGCCTTTTTCATGGAATGGCGGGCGCGGGTCGCTCAATCGCGCCGGTCGACCTCCTCGTCATGCCCGGTGCCCGAGCTGAGGAAGACCAGTCCCATCAACGCGCCGGTCAGCATCACCATGCCGCCGATCCCACCGACCACCCCCAGCATGGTGACGGGGTTGAGCGGACCATAGACCTCCGCCAGCACGACCAGCGCGAAGCAGACCGCCACGGCGGCGGCCAGCGTCATCCATGCCATGATCGCGCGGAACCGCGCCCAGGCGAAGGCCGCCTGTTCGGGATCGTCCAGACCGGATGGGGGAGGGGCCATGGCCCGACTATGGGTGCAGCGCCGCGTCCGGACAAGCCGCGTCCGGCGCGTCGGTCAGACGCCCAGCCCGGACCGCCGCACCGGCAACCGTGCCAGGACGCCGCCGGCAATGGCGTTGATCTCCAGCCGAATCGGATGCCGCAGCGCATAGACCACCGCCAGCCACGCCAGCACCCCCGCCACCGCCGCCAGCCCCAGCAGGCCCAGCCCCATCGCCTCGGGCGCCGCAACCCAATGGTACAGCGCCAGCAGCGGGACGATGGTGGCCAGCGCGCCGACCAGGCTCTGCGCATAGATGACCAGCATCGCGCGCCAGGCAAAGCCGGTCAGCCGCCGCATCAGCCCGACATAGATCAGGAACCAGGCGATGCCATAGCCGACGCGCGAGGCCGCCGCCGCCTCCAGCCCCGCCATCGCGCCCAGGAGCAGCAGCCCGATCGACGCGGCGGTATCGAGCATGTTGAACACCACCAGCTTGCGAATCCGTCCGAGCACGATGGGCAGCTCGATATGCAACGGCAGCGCCGCCATGAAGATTTGCCCGATCGCGATCCACACCAGGAGCGGCGCCACCCCCGCCCAGCGCGGGCCATAGAGCATCAGCACGATCGGCGTCGCGGCGGCGGCCAGGAACGCCATGGCGGGCCAGGTTACCGCGCTATAGGCGGCGACCACCCGCTGATAGGGCGCGGCCAGATCGGCGCCCGAATCGCGCAGGCGGGCAAAGGCGGGATAGAAGACGCCGTCGACCGCGCCGCTGACCAGCATCTGCAACTGTGCGGCCAGGCTGGAGGCGCGACCGAACAGGCCGACCGCGGTCAGGGTCAGGACACGGCCGATCACCAGATCGGGGCTGCGCATCCCGATCCCCCCGCTGATATGCAGCAGCGAGCTGTTCGACCCGAAGCGCAGGATCGGCCCGACGCCCTTCAGCCGGGGCGGAAAGGGCGGACGAAGGCCCGAGCGCCACTGGCCGATCAGCGCGCGCGTGGCTTGCTGCGCGACGGCGGCCCAGGCGAGCGAAAAGGCCGAATAGCCCGCCCAGGCCAGCCCCAGCGAAAAGCCCGCATTGACGATCGCCGCGCCGACATTGACCAGGAACAGCGAGTGATAGTCCATGCGCCGCTGCAACATGGCGCTGGGCACGATGCCGAAGGGGACGACCAGATAGGAACCGGCGATGATCGCCAGCAACGGGGTCAGCCGCGCATTGTCGTAGAATTGCGCAAGCGGCCAGGCGAGCACCAGGATCAGCAGCCCGATCCCCAGTGCGAAGATCAGCGAGACCGAAAAGCACGTCTCCACCTGGGCATCGGTCAGGTTGCGTTCGCCTGCGACGAACCGGCTGATGCCGAAATCCTGCACCACCGACACCATCATCGCGGCCGACAGCGCGATTGAATAAAGCCCCATTTCGGGCGGCGACAGGAAGAAGCGCGAGATCAGGACGCTGACGACGAACTGAATCGCAAAGGCGATATATTGCGCCCCGATCGACCAGAGCGCGGCGCCCCGGATCGACGACCCGCTCATCGGCGGATCCTGTCGCGGGCCAGCGCGCGGGCCAGCCGCACCGCCGCCAGCGGCCGCCCGGTCCGCGCCAGCCGCGCCACCGCGCGCCACAGGCCCGGCACCCGTTCGGTCGGATGCCCGTGCGTATCCGCCAGATGCGCGACGATCACCGGCAGCCCGGCGCCCGCCAGCGAAGGGGGATCGAACAGGATGCCGGTAACCACCTCGCTGCGCACCGCCCGCGCCACGCCGTCTCGACCAAAGGCGGCGTCCAGCGCCTCGATCGGCGGCAATTCCTGCCAGCCGTCGGAGGGATCGGGCCGCCCGGCCAGCCGCTCGATCCGCACCTGCCGCGCGACGGCGGCGCCATAATGCTGCACCAGGACATGGCGATTGGACACCTGGGTCCCCGAATAGCGATAGAGGAGCAGGCGATCGGGCAGATTGGCCATGCGCGTCCGCTCGGCCAGCCGCAGCCAGAGGTCGTAATCCTCGCAATGGCGATAGGCCGGGCGATAGCCACCCACGGCCCGCAACAGGTCGCGACGCATCATGACCGAGGGGTGGCAAAGAAGCGGCCCCGATTCCAGGGCCGCCGTCACCGATTCGGCGGAAAGGGGATGATCGATCGCCGCGCCGCGCTTGGGCTCGCCGGTCTCGGTGATCCGCAGGACGCGGGTGCCGACGACGCCATGATCGGGATGCGCATCGAGAAAGGCGACCTGCCGGGCAAAACGCTCGGGCAGCGCGACGTCGTCGCCGTCCATGCGCGCGACATATTCGCCCCGCGCCAATTCCAGAATGTGATTGAGGCTGGCGATCAGCCCGGAATTGGGCCGGTGCACCGCCCGGATCCGCGCATCCCGTGCGGCATAGGCGTCGATGATCGCCGGGGAGGCGTCGCTCGACCCGTCATTCACGATCACCAGCTCGAAATCGCCGAAACTCTGCGCGAGGATGCTGTCCAGCGCCTCGGCCAGATAGGCGGCGTTGTTATGTACGCTGAGAGCGACGGTGATACGGGGCGGCGTCATGATCGTTGACTCGGTCTGTAGGGACACGATGGCTAAAGAATGGCTTCAGAGCCTCGTGAAATCGGGCCACGACCGGGGGTTCCGCCGCGTGACGCTGTTTTAGCGGCGTTAACGGACTGGAAAAGCGGCCTTTCGGCAAATTTTGCAGAAAAGTGTCACTTTTTGTGTTGACCGAATCCCGGCCTCCGCCTAGAGGGGTTTCACCGCAGCGGTGGCCCACGGGGTTGACCGATGCAGTCACGACAGATCGGCGCACTTGAGGCCCTGGGAACGGGGTTGATGGAGTGTTGCCGGTATTTGTTGTCGGCTCTTTGACATTGTAGGTTAGATGAAGGGACATGCGGGCGGCGGCTTGGCGGTTGTCCTGGGCATTCA
>NZ_JBEPKL010000038.1:0-34599 GCF_040544655.1 Sphingomonas sp. 1185 | reverse complement strand
AGCGCCCACCCCTCACCCAGCTCCGACTAGGCCTTTGCTCTCGCAAAGACCAAGTCTGCGCAACCCTCTCCCCTCTGCGAGGGGCGAGGGAAGAACAGGCATCTTTGCAAGCTCCCCCAAACAAAAACGCCCTCCTTCCGCCGGGGAAGGAGGGCGTCTTCGCGTTCAGGGTTCGGCGATCAGGCGCCGAAGGTCCGCTGCCACCAGCCGCGACGCGGGGTTTCGCCCGTGGCGGCGTCCGGCTCGGCGGTCGGGGCCGGTTCCTCGGCGGTCACGGCTTCGGCCTCGACGGGGGCTTCCTCGGCGACCGGCTCGGCGGCTGCCTTGGGGGCGGCCTTCTTGCGGGTGCGCTTGGGCTTGGCCGGGGCTTCCGCCTCGGCGGCGGGGGCCTCCTCGGCGACCGGCTCGGCAGCCGCCTTGGGGGCGGCCTTCTTGCGGGTGCGCTTGGGCTTGGCGGGGGCCTCCGCCTCGACCTCGGCGACCGGGGCGTCCGCCGCCGGAGCCTCTTCGGCCACCGGTGCCTCGACCGTTTCGCTCACCACCGGCGCGGCCTTGCGGGCGCGCGGGCGACGACGGGTCTTGGGCGCGGCTTCCGCCTCGGCCTCGGCCACCGCCAGCGGGGTGGTCACGGGGGCGGCATCGCCCGCCTCGATCGGCTCCTCGATGGTCAGCGGCGTTTCGGCCGCGTCGTCATCGCCCTCGGCAACCGGTTCGGCACCGGCGTCGGCCGCAACCTCGGTCGCGCCGCCGTCCTGGCGACGGCCACCGCGACGGCCGCGACGGCCACGACGACGGCGACCGCCTTCGCGCGGTTCACCGGACTCGGTCTCGGCTTCGGTCGCCTCGACGGCTTCGGCGGCGTTCTCCTCGCCGTCCTCGGCCTCATCGGATTCGGCTTCCTCGGTCGCCTCGGCACCTTCGCCCTGCTCGGCCTCGCCACGGTTGCGGCGACCACGACGGCGGCGGCGACGCTTGCGGCCGCCTTCGCCTTCCTCGCGGGGTTCGCGCGGCGCGGTGGCTTCGGTGGCTTCCTCCTCGACCTCGTCCTCTTCTTCCTCCTCGATCTCGTCGATCAGATCGTCCTCATCCTCCTCGACGGGCAGGAGCGTGTCGATCTTGGGGGCATAGGCGGGCGGCGGGCCGGAGGCCTCGACCGTCATGCGCGCGCCTTCTTCCTCGCGATCCGGGATGATCTCGACGGTGACGCCGTAGCGATCCTCGATCTCGGCGATGTCCGCGCGCTTGCGGTTCAGCACATAGATGGCGGCCTCCTGGCTGGCGCGCAGCGTCAGGATCGAGCCGCGACCGCGCGCGGCCTCGTCCTCGATCAGCCGCAGCGCCGACAGGCCCGAGGACGAGGCGGTGCGGACCAGGCCGGTGCCCTCGCAATGCGGGCAGGGGCGGGTGGACGCTTCCAGCACGCCGGTGCGCAGCCGCTGGCGGCTCATCTCCATCAGGCCGAAGGACGAGATGCGGCCGACCTGGATACGGGCGCGATCGTTCTTCAGCGCCTCCTTCATCGCCTTCTCGACCTTCCGGACATTGGAGTTGTTGTCCATGTCGATGAAGTCGATGACGACGAGGCCCGCCATGTCGCGCAGACGCAGCTGGCGCGCGATTTCCTGCGCGGCTTCCAGATTGGTCGCGGTCGCCGTCTGCTCGATATTATGCTCGCGGGTCGAACGGCCCGAGTTGATGTCGATCGACACCAGCGCCTCGGTCGGGTTGATGACCAGATAGCCGCCCGACTTCAGCTGGACGACCGGATTGTACATCGCGGCCAGCTGATCCTCGACATGCGCGCGCTGGAACAGCGGCACGGCGTCGGCATATTGCTTCACCCGGCGGGCATGGGCGGGCATCAGCAGGCGCATGAAGTCCTTCGCCTGGCGATAGCCTTCCTCGCCCTCGACGATCACTTCCTCGATCTCGCGATTGTAGATGTCGCGGATCGCGCGCTTGATCAGGTCGCTGTCGCCATAGATCAGCGCGGGCGCCGACGAATGCAGCGTCTTTTCGCGGATGCCGTCCCACAGGCGCGCCAGATAGTCGAAGTCGCGCTTGATCTCGGTCTTGGTCCGCTGGAGCCCGGCGGTGCGGACGATGCAGCCCATGGTCGAGGGCAGCGCCATGTCGGCCATGATGGTCTTCAGGCGCTTGCGGTCGGCCGCGTTCGAGATCTTCCGGCTGATGCCGCCGCCATGGCTCGTGTTGGGCATCAGCACGCAGTAGCGACCCGCCAGCGACAGGTAGGTGGTCAGCGCCGCGCCCTTGTTGCCGCGCTCTTCCTTGACGATCTGGACCAGCAGCACCTGGCGGCGATGGATGACGTCCTGGATCTTGTAGCGGCGGCGCAGATTCTGGCGACGCTGGCGCAGCGCCTCGACCTGGTCGTCATTGACGGTCGACTTGCGGGCGCGCGGGGCGGCGCCATTCTCTTCGCCGTCCTCGTCGTCGTGATGGTCGTCGGCGTGATCGTCATGATCCTCGCCGTCGTGATCCTCGTCATCCTCGGCGTCGAGCTCGGCGCGCAGCGCGGCCTCTTCGGCGGCATGCTCGGCCTCTTCGCGGAGCAGGGCTTCGCGATCTTCCTTGGGGATCTGGTAATAGTCGGGGTGGATTTCCGAAAAGGCCAGGAAGCCGTGACGGTTGCCGCCGTAATCGACGAAGGCCGCCTGCAGCGACGGTTCGACGCGGGTCACCTTGGCGAGGTAGATATTGCCCTTGAGCTGCTTGCGCTCGGCCGACTCGAAGTCGAATTCCTCGATCCGGTTACCCTTGACGACCGCCACGCGGGTTTCTTCCCGGTGGCGTGCGTCGATCAGCATACGCGTGGTCATTATGAAGTCTCCACGCGCGCGTCGGGCCCTGTGGCAGCCGTCGCGCGCGGTAAATAAGGTGGGCGGCGGCGCGGGGCGCCGGTCCGCTGGAAAAAACGGAATGCGTGTCGGCCGCAGCCGCAGCGCCGGCAACGGGGCCGGTGCGGATCCACGACACCGCGTTCCCGCCGGCATGGGCCGGTCGGACTGCGGGGTGGATCATATGCGTCATGCGAGCGTCAACCTGGTTGGCCCTGGCGCGAAAGCCTTCGCGTTCCCGGCCCTTGATGGATGGCCCCGCCCCGATCGTGGGAGAGGTGATCGGGGCCGGGGTCCACCGGATTGCTAGCATCATCGGAACGTTTGCGCAACAGGCGGAAAACTGCCGATTCTCCCGGCCGGAAAATGCCGAATTGCCGGTTAACCATGGGTGGAAAGGCTGGATACAGCTGCGCGGCGTTACCCCCGAATGTCGATCGACCGATCGCCGAAAAGGGTTTTGGGGTGATGGCTTTTCGCTGGACCAGCGGCCGGCGGGCGCGGCATGTACGCCGCGTCGTGTTGATGCTGATCGCTTTTCTGATGGGGGTGTTCGCGCCGGCGGGTGCGTGGGCCGCCACGATTCGCAAGGTCGTGGTGCGCGGCGCGCAGGTGATCATCCGGTTCGATACACCCGTCAAACGCGCGCGCAGCGTCATGCTGGACGAGCCGCGCCGCGTGTCGATCGACGTGACCGGCGCCTCGCCCAACGCGCTGGCGGTACGCGAAGGGGTGGTGCGCGGCCTGACCCAGCGGCGAATCAAGCCCGACGTCACCCGCCTGGATTTCGACCTGGCGGAGAATGCGACGATCTTCGACGGCGGCTTCGACGATGACGGGCGGCAATTGTCGCTGACCCTGAAGCCGGTGCGCCAGGGCTATACCCAGGCGAGCTTCGCCGGCGCGCTCGACTTCTTTCCCTTCCATTTCCAGCGCAAGCCCACCTATGCGCTGTCGGTGCCGGTCCCGGCGGCGACGCGCACCCTGCCGCTGCCACGGGTCAAGGGCGCCGACGACCGCCCGCTGGTGGTGATCGATGCGGGCCATGGCGGGGTCGATCCCGGCGCGATCAATCCGCAGACGGGGCTGCGCGAAAAGGATGTGACGCTCGCCATCGCCAAGGCGATTCGCGATACGCTGGTGGCATCGGGCCGGGTGCGCGCGGCGCTGACCCGCGAGGACGACCGTTATATCCTGCACCGCGAACGCTATAATATCGCGCGGCGGCTGCATGCCGACCTGTTCATCTCGATCCATTGCGACAGCGCGGGCGCGGGCGAGGCGCGCGGGGCCACCGCCTATACCCTGTCCGACGTCGCCTCCGACAAGGAGGCCGCGCGGCTGGCGGCGCGCGAGAACAAGGCGGACGTGATCGCGGGCGTCGATCTGGGCGGGAACAGCGACGTATCCTCGATCCTGATCGACCTGACCCAGCGCGAGACGATGAACGCCTCGGCCAGCTTCGCGCGCCTGCTGGGCCGCGAGGCGCAGCCGCTGATCCCGGTCAAGCCGGTCTTCCACCGCATGGCCTCGCTGATGGTGCTCAAGGCGCCCGACATGCCCTCGATCCTGTTCGAGACGGGCTATATCTCGAACATGCAGGACGCCGCGTTCCTGGCCAGCAAGGACGGGCAGAAGCGGATCGCGCAGGCGGTGCTCCAGGCGGTCGAGGTGCATTTCGCGCGGCGGATGGCATCGCGCTGAACCCTGCGGAGATTTGGGCGAACTGGTCCGGCAACACTCGTTAAACTTTTGCGGTTAGGGTCATTTTCCAATGACCGAATATGTAGAACAGCTTGAGGGGCAGTATCGGCGTACGACGGAGCAGCTGGCCCTGTATCGCCGCGCCTGCGCGTCGCCGGTGCTGGACCTGGCCGCGCTGTGCGCCGCCCGGCACGGCCTGCTTGCCGCCAGCACCGCGCGCGCCAAATTCCTCCAGACGGAAATCTATCCGCTGATCCTGCGCGGCCAGGGCGATGCCTTCGCGGCCCGCATCGCGGAACTCGACAGGGACCTTGTCGTCAAGCGGCGGCTGTCGAGCGGACATATCGCGCAGTGGTCGACGGCGGCGGTGCAGGCGGATTGGCCGGGCTATAAGGTGGCTTCGGCGCAAATCGTTCGTCTGGTGGAGACGCGCCTGGTGCTCGAGAAAGCGGTCATCCTGCCCGCGCTTCGCACGCTGGCGATGCGGCGCGTGGCGTAACGGGCGCGACCGATGAAGGACTATTACGACATCGCGTTCGACGAGCGCGCCCGGATTCTGCACATCTCGACCAATGGCTTCTGGTCGCTGGCGGTGACGACGATGTTCTCGGCCGATCTGCTGGCGCGCGGGACCGCGATCCGGATCCGGCACGGGACGTTCTGCACGCTAGCCGATCTGCGCAAGGCGCCCATCCAGCCGCTGCCGGTGATCGACGCGCTCGCGGCGATGATGCCCAAGGCGCTGAAGCTGACCTCCGCCCCGATCGCGGCGGTCGCGGGGTCCAGCCTCGCCAAGTTGCAGACCGAGCGCTATCTGGTCGGCCCCAATTGCCGCACCTTCCTCAGCCATGACGAGGCCGTGGCGTGGCTGGCGGAGGCGTCGCTGCCCGTGCGGGCGTGATGTCGCGGGGGCGCGGGGCGCCATGTCTGGCCCCCATCGCCGGATCGGCGTAAGGGGCGGGCGATGATCCGCGTCTGTGCCCTTTACCGTTTCGCCCCTTTCCCCGACCCCGCCGCGCTGCGCGAACCGCTGCTCGCCGTTGCGGAGGCCAATGGGATTCGCGGCACGCTGCTGCTGGCGGCCGAGGGGATCAACGGCACCATTGCGGGCAGCCATGACGGAATCGCGGCGGTGCTGGACCATATCCGCACGCTGCCCGGCTGCGCCGATCTGGATTACAAGGATTCGACCGCCGAGACGATGCCGTTCCACCGGATGAAGGTGCGGCTGAAGCGCGAGATCGTGTCGATGGGCGTGGACGGTATCGACCCGACCCGCGAGGTCGGGACCTATGTCGCGGGGGCGGAATGGAACGCGCTGATCGCCGATCCGCAGACCGTGCTGATCGACACGCGCAACGATTACGAGGTCGCGATCGGCAGCTTCGACGGCGCGGTCGATCCGAAGACGAAGAGCTTCCGCGACTTCCCCGCCTGGTTCCGCGATCACCGCGACGAACTGATGGCGGGCAAGAGTCGGGTCGCGATGTTCTGCACCGGCGGGATACGCTGCGAAAAGGCGACCGCCTTCCTCAAGGCCGAAGGGGTGGAGGATGTCTTCCACCTGGACGGCGGCATCCTGAAATATCTGGAGACGATGCCCGAGGAGGAGAGCCGCTGGCAGGGCGAATGTTTCGTCTTCGATGCGCGCGTGGCGGTGGGGCATGGGCTGGCACAGGGCTCGCATGCGCTATGCCATGGCTGCCGGATGCCGGTCAGCCCCGAGGATCGCGCATCGCCGCTCTATGTCGAGGGGGTCAGCTGCCCCGCCTGTCACGGCACCCGCGACCCCGAGCGGCTGGCCGCCTATGCCGAGCGGCACCGGCAGGAGCGGCTGGCGGCGGCGCGGGGGCAGGCGCATGTCGGCGCGCGCCATGCGCCCTCGGCCGGTCCCGACCCCGCCCTCGGCCCGGATCGCGACGAGCCGCCCGCCGCCTGACGCGGGCGTGACGGCTGGCAGGTGGCAAGCCGGAGCGAACCTGCTACACGGACCGTCGCAAAATCATGGCCGTCACCTTCTCCCATCCGTCCGAAGCCCCCGAAACGCCGCGTCGCCCGCCATGGCGCCGCTGGTGGGTGAGGCTGTCGGCCGCGCTCGCCCTGCTGGCCGTGATCGGCGCGGGCCTGTTCTGGTTCCTGTTCATGCGCGACCTGCCCTCGGTCGATGCGCTCAAGGCCTATGAGCCGCCGCTGCCCACCCATGTCCGCGGCATCGACGGCACCCCGATCCAGTCCTATGCGCGCGAACGCCGGGTCGAGCTGTCCTATAACGAATATCCGCCGCTGCTCGTGCGCGCGTTCCTGGCGGCGGAGGACAAGACCTTTTTCGAACATGGCGGCGTCGACTATCCGGGTCTGGCGGGCGCGGTGCTCGACTATGCGCAGAAATGGGGCACCGGGCGGCGCGCGCGCGGCGGTTCGACCATCACCCAGCAGGTCGCCAAGAACCTGCTGATCGGCAACGCCTATTCCCCGACGCGCAAGGTGCGCGAGGCGATCCTGGCGTACAAGATCGAGAATGCGCTGACCAAGCCGCAGATCTTGGAGCTGTATCTCAACCAGATCGCGTTGGGGCGTAACGCCTTTGGCGTCGAGGCGGCGTCGCATGCCTATTTCGACAAGGAACTGAACGAGCTGACGCTCGGCCAGATGGCCTATCTGGCGGTGCTGCCCAAGGGGCCGTCCAATTACGATCCCATCCGCCATCCCGACCGCGCGCTGGAGCGGCGCGGCTATGTGCTGGGCGAGATGCTGCGCAACAACTTCATCACCCGCGCGCAATATGACGCCGCGATGGCCGAGCCGCTGGGCACGGTGCTGCGCCGCACCCCCAAATATGCGCAGGTCGGCGGCTATTTCGTCGAGGAGGTCCGGCGCCAGCTGATCAAGCAGTTCGGCGAGAACGCCAAGAGCGGGCCGCACAGCGTCTATGACGGCGGGCTGTGGGTGCGCACCTCGCTCGACACCCGGCTTCAGGACTTGGCGACCCAGGCGCTGCGCGACGGGCTGGTCCGGTTCGAGGGCGGGCGCGGTTGGTCCGGGCCGATCCGGCATGAGGCGATCGACGACAGCAACTGGCAACAGGTGCTGCTCAACACCAATATCGCGCTCGACTATCGTGACTGGCGCGCCGGGATCGTGACCGGCAAGGGCGGCAGCGAGGCGACGATCGGCTTCGCCAATGGCCGCACCGGCACGCTGCCGCGCAGCCTGGCGCAGATGCCGCGCCGGGGCACGGCGGCGACCGCGTTCAGCGCGCTGAAGGTCGGCGACATCGTCGCGGTCGCGCCGGAGGGCGGCGTGTTCGGCCTGCGCTCGATCCCGCGCATCTCGGGCGGCTTCGTGGTCGAGGAACCCGCCAGCGGCCGCGTGCTGGCGATGCAGGGCGGCTTCGACGCGCGGCTCCAGGCGTTCAACCGAGCCACCCAGGCCCAGCGCCAGCCGGGCTCGACGATCAAGCCGATCGTCTATTCCGCCGCGCTCGACCATGGCATGACCCCGGCCTCGATCATCGTCGACGGGCCGTTCTGCGTCGACCAGGGTGCCAATCTGGGCACGAAATGCTTCCGCAACTTCGGCAATTCGGCGGGCGCCGGGCCGCACACCATGCGCTGGGGCATCGAGCAGTCGCGCAACCTGATGACGGTGCGCACCGCCGCGACCGTGGGCATGAAGAACGTCGTCGCCACCATCAAGCAGATGGGGATCGGCGACTTCCCGCCCTATCTCGCCTATGCACTGGGCGCGGGCGAGACGACGGTGGGGCAGATGGTCAACGCCTATGCGATCCTGGCCAATAACGGGCGCGGCGGCGATCCCTCGCTGATCGACTTCGTGCAGGACCGGCACGGCAAGGTGATCTGGCCGGAGAATTGGCGCGCTTGCGACCGTTGCAACATGGCCGATTATGACGGCAAGCCGATGCCGCGCCCGGTTTCGCACCAGCGGCAGGTGCTCGACGCGATGACCGCCTATCAGATGGTCCATATCACCGAGGGCGTGATCCAGCGCGGCACCGCGACGGGCCTACGCGACCTCGACCGGCCGATGTTCGGCAAGACCGGCACCAATAACGGCCCGACCGATGTGTGGTTCGTCGGCGGCACGCCGCAATTCGTCGGCGGCCTCTATATCGGCTATGACCATCCGCGTTCGCTGGGCGGCTATGCACAGGGCGGGACGGTCGCGGTGCCGATCTTCCGCGAATTCGCCGAAAAGGCCTATGAAGGGCTGGACAAGCTGCCCTTCCGCGCGCCTCCTGGCATCCGCATGGTGCGGATCGACCGGGCGAGCGGACGGCCGGTCTATGGCACCTTCCCGACCGGCGACGATCCCAAGCCCGCGGTGATCTGGGAAGCGTTCAAGCCCGAGAGCGAACCGCGCCGCCGCGCCCGCCGCGCAGGGCCCGCGACCGAAGCCCCCGCGACGCCGACCGGCCCCGCCACCCCGGCGGCGCCCCGCGACAGCGATTTCTTGCAAAGAGAAGGCGGAATCTACTAGCCCGCTTCCCATATTCGTTTTGCCGTCCCCGTTCGGACGGCCGCACGACCGATTCGGAGAATTTTCATGCGCGCTGAAGCGCAGGCTCATGTCGACACGATCAAGGATGCCCTGGAGCTGCTGCGCCGCTTCCTCGACTGGGACCGCGCGCTGCGCCGCCTGGACGAGCTGAACGCGCGCGTCGAGGACCAGGCGCTGTGGAACGACCCCAAACAGGCCCAGGCCGTGATGCGCGAGCGTCGCCGTCTGGACGAGGCGATCACCGCCACCCGCGCCATCGAGAACGAGCTGTCGGGCACGGTCGAGCTGATCGAGCTGGCCGAGATGGAGGGCGACGAGGAGCTGGAGAAGGAAGCCGTCACCAGCCTGGGCGAACTCGCCAAGCGGGCCGAGGCCGACAAGGTCAAGGCGCTGCTGGCCGGCGAGGCCGACGCCAACGACACCTATCTCGAAATCAACGCGGGCGCGGGCGGCACCGAAAGCCAGGACTGGGCCGGGATGCTCCAGCGCATGTACACGCGCTGGGCCGAGCGGCACGGCATGAAGGTCGAGCTGATCGACTTCCATGCGGGCGAGCAGGCCGGGATCAAGTCGGCGACGCTGCTGGTCAAGGGCGAGAACGCCTATGGCTATGCCAAGACCGAGTCGGGCGTGCACCGGCTGGTGCGGATCAGCCCGTACGACTCCGCCGCGCGCCGCCACACCAGCTTTTCGAGCGTCTGGGTCTATCCGGTGATCGACGACAATATCGAGGTCGAGATCAACGAGAGCGAATTGCGCATCGACACCTACCGCGCGTCGGGCGCGGGTGGTCAGCACATCAACACCACCGACTCGGCGGTGCGTATCACCCACCTGCCGACCGGCATCGTCGTGCAGTGCCAGAACCAGCGGTCGCAGCACAAGAACAAGGCCGAGGCCTATAACCAGCTCCGCGCCCGCCTGTACGAGCGCGAACTGGCCGAGCGCGAGGCGGCGGCCAATGCGCAGAACGCGACCAAGACCGATATCGGCTGGGGCCACCAAATCCGCTCCTATGTCCTCCAGCCCTATCAGCTGGTGAAGGATCTGCGGACCGGCGTCACCTCGACCGCGCCCGGCGACGTGCTGGACGGCGATCTCGACTCGTTCATGGCGGCGGCGCTGTCGCAGCGCGTGACCGGCGAGGCGGTCGCGGTGGAGGATGTCGACTAAGATGCGTATCCAGGGGGCGGGATCGATCCTGGCGGCGGCACTCGTCATCGCGCTGGGGGGCGCGGTGGCGGCGTGCGACGGCTCCAAGCCGCTGATCCAGCGCGACGAGGACAAGCCCGGACCCTTTCCGGCGGCGGACCGCCCGGTCGCCGACGTGGTATCGGCGCGCTGGTCGAGCGAGGATGCGCGGGACCGGCTGCGCGAGGCGGACCAGGTGATGGACCGCGCGAAGATCCGCCCCGGCATGACCGTCGCCGATATCGGCGCGGGCGAGGGCTATTACACCGTCCGCCTGGCGCAGCGCGTCGGCAAGCAGGGTCGGGTGCTGGCGGAGGATATCGTCGCCGCCTGGCGCGACCGGCTGGCCGACCGCGTCGCGCGTGAGCGGCTGGACAATGTCAGCGTCCGGCTGGGCGAGCCCGCCGATCCCAAGCTGCCGCCGAACAGCTTCGACCGGGTGCTGATGGTCCATATGTATCATGAGATCGACCAGCCCTATGAGTTCCTCTGGCGGCTGTTCCCTGCGCTGAAGCCCGACGGGCTGGTCGTGGTGGTCGACGCCAATCGCCGCACCCGCGCGCACGGCACCCCGCCCGAACTGCTGAAATGCGAGTTCGAGGCGGTCGGCTTCACCCAGGTCTCGATCGAGAACATGCCCTCGGCGGGCGGTTATCTGGCCACGTTCCGCGCGACCGGGCCGCGCCCCGAACCCGACACGATCCGGCCCTGTCGGATGCCGGGCAGCTGAGCCGGGCCCCTTACGTCGTCATTGCGCCGACAGACTTGGAACATGACATATCTGTCATGTATTGATCGGTCATCGGTCCCGCACGGGGCCGATACGCCACCGGCCAGCATGGGCCGGGGCACGCCAAGGAGAAGACCATGACCATGTTGTTGATCGCCGGGCTGGTGCTCGGCACCGCCGCCGCATCCGATGGAGCGATCGAGCATCGGATGCAGCTGGACCATCATTCCGGGCCGGTCGCGGTCCGCTACAGCGCCGATGTCGGCGTGACCCATAAACAGATCGGCGCGGTGGCCACCGGCGGCCGCCCCTCGACGCTGCGGTGCCTGTGGAGCGCCAATGTGACCGTCCATCGCGAGGCGCGGGCGACCACCGGCACGACCCTGAGCCGCAGCGCGGCGCGTGACGGCGTGATCGAGGGCAGCCGTCCGGGCTGGTGCAGCACCCAGCGCGCGGCGATCGCGCGCGAGGTGGCGCAGCGCCAGGACGCGGTGCGCGATCATGTCCAGGCGGTGGCGCAGGAGGATCATCCCACGCTGCGCGCCGAGATGGATCGTCTCCATGCCGAGACGCGCGCCGGATGACCATGACGCACAAGGCCCTGTGGGCGGCGGCGGCGTCGATGCTCGCCCCGATCGTCGCGGCGCATCCCGCCACCGCGCAGGATCGCCCCGCCATCGGGGTCGAGCTGGACAGCGACGAGAATCGCCGTGGCCTGAGCTGGAGCGGGGGGCGGGTGTCGCCCTCCGCCGACATCTTCGCGACCCGTGGCGCGCTGGAGGCGAGCGGCCGGATCGTGGCGTTGCGCGAATCGGACCGTCATGGCGGTGCGGGCCTGGTCGGCGACCTGACGCTCGGTGCCAGCACGCTGGTCGGGCCGGTGACGCTGCGCGGCCGGGTGACGGGGCATCTGTTCGGCGGCGCGGGCTTCGACGCCGATTATATCGAACTCGGCAGCGCCGCCTCCTATACGCTGGGGCCGGTCCAGCTGAACGCCGGCGCGGATTACGCCCCGTCGCAGGACGCGATCGGCGGCGACAATCTCTATCTCCATGCGGGTGCGCAGGCGGGCGTGCCGGGCACGCCCTGGACCGTGCTGGCCGGGGTCGGCCATTCGACCGGCCAGACCGACAATGCCGCGCGCGCCGCCCGACTGCGGCCCGGCGGCGACTATAGCGACTGGCGGATCGGCGTGGAGCATGTCGCGGGACCGGTGACGCTGGGGCTGGACTATGTCGGCACCGACGTGTCGGAGCGGGCGGCATCGGCCTTCCCGCTGGCCGATGCGCGGCATTCGGGCGACCGGCTGGTCGGGCGCGTGCGATTCTCCTTCTGAACGGAGCGCGGCGTTGATCGGCCCTCATAACATCCCCTGATCGCGCAGGCTGACCACCGTGCCCCGCGACAGGATCAGATGGTCGAGCAGCTTCACGTCCAGCGCCGCCAGCCCCTGCGCCAGCCGCCGGGTCAGCGTCAGATCGGCGGCGCTGGGGCGGGGATCGCCGTCCGGATGGTTGTGCGCCATCACCACCGCCTTCGCCGCCAGCAGGATCGCGTCGCGCGCCACCCGCGCCAGGGGGACGCCGACCGAATCGGCATGGCCCGCGACATGGCGCAATCCCAACAAGGTCCGTTCCGAACCCAGAAAGGCGATCCCCAGGGCCTCGCCGCCGGTCCGGTCCAGCCCCGCGAACAGCCGACACGCATCCTGGCGCGTGCGGATTCGCAAGGGAGGGCGGAGAAGGGCGGGCATTCCCGGCCCTGCTTCACCCCGGCGTCGAAAGCATCTTCAGCCCGCACCGTTCCGGTCGCGCTTGGCGCGGGGCGTGCGCGGCGCTAGGCCCGGGCCATGCGGCAATATCTCGACCTCATGGACCGGGTTCTGACCCACGGCGTGCAACAGATGGACCGGACCGGCACCGGCACCCTGTCGGTGTTCGGCCATCAGATGCGATTCGATCTGGCCCAGGGCTTTCCCGCCCTGACCACCAAGAAGCTCCACCTGCGCTCGATCATCGTCGAGCTTTTATGGTTCCTGCGCGGCGACACCAATGTCCGCTGGCTTCAGGAGCGGAAGGTCAGCATCTGGGACGAATGGGCCGATGCGCAGGGCGATCTCGGCCCCGTCTATGGCAAGCAGTGGCGCGACTGGGCGACGGCGGACGGCCGCCATATCGACCAGATCGCCGAGCTGGTGGAGCAGATCCGCACCCAGCCCGCCTCGCGTCGCCAGATCGTGTCCGCCTGGAACCCCGGCGACCTGCACGCCATGGCGCTGGCGCCCTGCCACTGCCTGTTCCAGACGCATGTCGCGAACGGGCGGCTGTCGCTGCAACTCTATCAGCGCTCGGCCGACATCTTCCTGGGCGTGCCGTTCAACATCGCCTCCTATGCGTTGCTGACCCATATGCTGGCGCAGCAATGCGATCTGGAGGTGGGCGAGTTCATCTGGACCGGCGGCGACTGCCATCTGTACCTGAACCATCTCGACCAGGCGCGCACCCAGCTGGGCCGCGAGCCCGGCGCGCTGCCCCGGCTGGAGATCGTGCGCAAACCCGATGCGATCGACGGCTATGAGCCCGAGGATTTCGTCCTGCACGATTATGTCGCACAGCCGCATATCAAGGCGGCGGTGGCGATATGATCGTCTTCGTGCTGGCGCGGGCGCGCAACGGCGTGATCGGGCGCGACGGCCAGCTCCCCTGGCACCTCCCCGCCGACCTGAAGCATTTCAAGGCGCAGACCATCGGCAAGCCGATGATCATGGGCCGCAAGACCTTCGAGAGCTTTCCGGCGCCCTTGCCCGGACGGCGGCACATCGTCCTGACCCGCGATCCGCACTGGAGCGCCGAGGGGGCCGAGGTCGCGCATGACGTCGAGTCGGCGCTGGCGCTGGCGGGATCGGGCGATGTCGCGGTGATCGGCGGCGCGGAGATCTTCGCGCTCTTCCTGCCCCGCGCCGACCGGATCGAACTGACCGAGATCGACGCGGAGCCCGAGGGCGATGCGGTGGTCCCCGCCTTTACCGGATGGCATGAGACCCGGCGCGAGACGCATCCGGCCGAAGAGGGGCGTCCCGCTTATGCCTTTGTCTCACTGGTGAGACGATGATCGGCTGACCGGGATTTCCGCTGTCCGTTGCGCGATGGGCATCGGCAAGCGCGGCAAAGCCTTCTATGACGGGCGGGCGCGTCGATCATGAGGCGCGATGATCCTATCGGACGGGCATGATCGCATGATCTGGGAAGCGCAGCGGCAGGCGGAGGAACGATGGGATGCCGAGCGGGAGGCCATGCTGTTCCTGGAGGCGCACCGGCTGGCGCATACGCCCGACAGCCATGCGGTGGCGCTTCACGCCCTGCGCCATCCCGGCAGCGTGCTGGGCCGCGAGGTCGCGCGGCGGACCGATGGCGGCGTCCGCCTCACGCCCGACGATGTCGATTCGCTCCGCCCGCTGCTGCGCGTGCATGAGGAGGCGGGGCACAGCCATGAGGCCTGGCAGCGCGATTTGGGCGTCCAGGCCGAACGGCTCGAGTCGCTGACCACCGACGCGCGACAGATCACCCGCGACTTCACCAGCGACATGGCCGCGCTGTCCGACGTGGACCGGGATGCGGAGGCGAGGAGCGCGGGCGACGTGGCCGGTCTGCTCGAACAGCTGATCGCGCGTATCGCGAAGACCGAGCGGGAGTTGGCCGAGCTGTCGGGCCATATCGCGGCGCTGCGCGACCGGATCGACACGGTGCCGCGCAACGAGGATGTCGACCCGCTGACCGGCGTGATGACCCCGACCGGCGCGCGCCAGATGATCGCGGAGCTGCCCGACCTTGCGCATGGCTATGTCCTGGCAAGCTGCGGGCTGGACGATCTCGACGCGATCGAGGCGCGATATGGCCGGTCGGTGGCGGACAATGTCGTGCGGGCCTTCGTCGCGACGCTGCGCCAGAGCTGTGTCGGTGCCGACATCATCCGCTGGCAGGACAATCTGTTCGTCCTGCTGTTGCGCGGCCGCCCGCTGTCGCATCTGGCGATGATGATGGAGGAGGCGCGCGGGGCGATGCTGGCGCGCACGCTGCGGCTGCGCGGATCGGGCGAGCCGATCGGGGTCGTCACCCTGTCGGCGGGTGTCGCCATGGGGCAGGGCGCGGAGCTGCCGGAGGTGCTCGACCGGGCCGAGGCCTTTCGCGCGGTGGCCAGCGCGGGGCAGGGCAATCGCGTCGTGTCGCGCGCCTAGCCAATTTGCGCGGGCCTGTTATAGCGCGCGCCCATGCAGCGTCTTGATGGCGTGAGCCCCGTTCCGGCCCATTTGGCCGGCGGGATCGTCGCGCTGGGCAATTTCGACGGATTCCATCTCGGCCACCAGACGGTGGTCGGGGCCGCGGTTTCGCGCGCGCGTGCCGAGGGGCGTCCGGCGCTGGTCGCGACCTTCGATCCGCATCCGATTCGCCTGTTCAAGCCCGACGCCGCGCCGTTCCGCCTGACCACGCTCGACCAGCGCGAGCGGTTGTTCGCCGAGGCCGGGGTGGATGCGATGGTCGTGTTCGGCTTCGACACCGCGCTGGCGGCGCTGAGCGCGCAGGAATTCGTCGAGCAGCGGCTGCTGGGCGCGCTGCGGGTCGGCGGCGTCGTGACCGGCGAGGACTTCACCTTCGGCCGGGGGCGCAGCGGCACGGTCGCGACCCTGCGCGAATGGGGGCGGCGGCAGGGCTTCTCGGTCGAGACGGTCGCGCCGGTGACGCTGGACGGCGAGCCGGTCTCGTCGAGCCGGATCCGCGCCGCGCTGATCGCCGGAAACCCGCGCGAGGCGGCCCGGCTGCTGACCCGGCCGTTCGCGATAGAGGGGGTGGTCCAGCATGGCGACAAGCTGGGCCGCACCATCGGCTATCCCACCGCCAATCTCGACATGGGGCATTATCTGCGCCCCGCTTACGGCATCTATGCGGTGCGCGGGACGCTGGACGACGGGCGGGTGCTGGACGGTGCGGCCAATCTGGGCATCCGGCCCAGCTTCGATCCGCCCAAGGAATTGCTGGAGCCGCATTTCTTCGACTTTGCGGGCGATCTGTACGGGCGGACCCTGTCGGTCGCGCTGATCGACTATCTGCGGCCCGAGGCGAAGTTCGATACGCTCGACGCGCTGATCGCGCAGATGGACGGCGATTGCGCCCGCGCGCGCGACATTCTCGCCCGTGCATAATCCGGCATGACGTGTTAACCTAAAGTCGTTAAGGGCGTGTCCCCTATGACCGACGCGCCCGATTATCGCGACACCGTCTTCCTGCCGAAGACCGATTTCCCCATGAAGGCGGGGCTTGCCGCCAAGGAACCGGCGATCCTGGATCGCTGGGCCAAGATGGGGCTGTACGACCGCCTCCGCCGCGAGCGGGCCGGGCGCGAGCGGTTCATCCTGCATGACGGCCCGCCCTATGCGAATGGCGACATCCATATGGGCCATGCGCTCAACAAGGTGCTGAAGGACATCATCGTCCGTTCGCAGACCCTGTTGGGCAAGGACGCGCCCTATGTCCCCGGCTGGGACTGTCACGGCCTGCCGATCGAGTGGAAGGTCGAGGAGGCGTATCGCGCCAAGAAGCTGAACAAGGACGAGGTGCCCGTCGCGCAGTTCCGCGCCGAGTGCCGCGCCTATGCCGACACCTGGGTGGGCACGCAAAAGGCGCAGTTCGAGCGGCTGGGCATCATGGGCGACTGGGCGAACCCCTATCTGACCATGACCTATGACGCCGAGGCGGTGATCGCGGGCGAGCTGCTGAAGTTCGCCGAATCGGGCCAGCTCTATCGCGGCGCCAAGCCGGTGATGTGGTCGCCGGTCGAAAAGACCGCGCTGGCCGAGGCCGAGGTCGAATATGAGGACATCGTCTCGACCCAGATCGATGTCGGGTTCGAGGTCGCATCCTGCCCCGAATATCCCGATCTGGTCGGCGCGCTGGCGGTCATCTGGACGACGACCCCCTGGACGATCCCGGTCAACCAGGCGCTGAGCTATGGCGAGGCGATCGACTATCTGCATTTCGAATGCGATGGCCGCCGCTATCTGGTTGCCGAGCCGCTGCTGCCCGCCTTCACCAAGCGCACCGGCGTCACGATGAAGGGCTTTATCGGTCTGGTGAAGGGGCCGGTGCTGGAAGGCGCGACCGCCAAGCACCCGATGCACGCGCTTGGCGGCTTCTTCGCCAGGCCGCGTCCGTTCCTGGCGGGCGCGTTCGTCACCACCGACGCGGGTACGGGCCTGGTCCACATGGCCCCCGATCACGGCGAGGACGACTTCCTGCTGTGCAAGGCGCATGGGATCGATCCGGTCTTCGCGGTGCAGGGCGACGGCACCTATCGCGCCGACTGGGCTTGGCTGGGCGGCCAGGGCAGCGTCATCAACAAGAAGTTCGTCTCCGCCGATGGGCCGATCTGTTCGGACCTGCGCGAAGTCGGCGCGCTGCTGTCGGCGTCGGACGATTTCCAGCACAGCTATCCGCATAGCTGGCGCTCGAAGGCCAAGGTCATCTTCCGCGCCACGCCGCAATGGTTCATTCCGATGGACCGCGCCGAGGCACCGGTCGATCCGACGCTTGCCATGGCGAATGTCGATCCGATCTCGGGCGTGACGCCGCTCCTCACCGTGCCGCTGGGCAATGGCGCGACGCTGCGCCAGACCGCGCTCGACGCGATCGAGCGGACCCGCTGGGTGCCCGAGCGCAGCCGCAACCGCATCCGTTCGATGGTCGAGGGGCGCCCCGACTGGGTCATCAGCCGCCAGCGCGCCTGGGGCGTGCCGATCGCGCTCTATGTGAACCGCCAGACCGGCGAATATCTGGCCGACAAGGCGGTCAATGCCCGTATCCTCGACGCCTTCCGCGAAGGCGGGGCGGATGCGTGGTTCACCGCCGACCATCAGGCGCTGCTGGGCGCCGATTACGACCTTGCCGATTTCGAGCCGGTCAACGACATTCTCGACGTGTGGTTCGACTCGGGCTCGACCCATGCCTTCGTGATCGAGGCGCGGTACGGCGAGGGCACGCGCGCGAACCTTTATCTCGAAGGGTCGGACCAGCATCGCGGCTGGTTCCAGTCGTCGCTGCTGGAGTCGTGCGGCACGCGTGGGCGCGCACCCTATGACGCGGTGCTGACCCATGGCTTCGCGCTCGACGGGCAGGGGCGCAAAATGTCCAAGTCGCTGGGCAATGTCGTCGATCCGCTGAAGATCATCGGCGAGTCGGGCGCCGACATCCTGCGCATCTGGACCGCCTCGACCGATTATTTCGAGGATGTGCGCATCGGCAAGGAGGTGCTCGCCACCGCCTCGGACAGCTATCGCAAGCTGCGCAACACCTTCCGCTATCTGCTCGGTGCGCTCGACGGATTCACGGAAGAGGAGCGCATCTCGTTCGACGCGATGCCCGAGCTGGAGCGTTACGTCCTGGCCCGGCTGACCGCGCTCGACACCGAGCTGCGCCGGGCGGCGGACGCCTATGAGTTCAACCGCTATCTGCGCGCGCTGACCGATTTCGCGAATGAGGACCTGTCGGCCTTCTTCTTCGATATCCGCAAGGACTCGCTCTATTGCGACGCCGCGACCGATCCCAAGCGGCGCAGCTATCGCACCGTGCTCGACATCCTGTTCCATGCGCTGGTCCGCTATGCTGCGCCGATCCTGTGCTTCACCACCGAGGAAGTGTGGCAGGCGCGCTATCCGTCGGAGGACGGTTCGGTCCATCTGCTCGAATGGCCGGTGTTGCCGCAGCTGGGCGAGGACGAGGCGCTGATGGCGCGCTGGGCCGAGATTCGCGGGCTGCGCGCGCAGGTGACCGAGGCGATCGAGCCGCTGCGCCGCGAAAAGACCGTGCGCTCGTCCAACGAGGCCGAGGTGACGGTGCCGTCGCTGCCGCTCGAGCCGCATGCGCTGGCCGAGGCATTCATCGTCGCCGATGTGGCGCTGGCCGATACGGTGACGGTGACGCGCACCACGAAGCACAAATGCGGTCGCTGCTGGCGTCATCTGCCCGATGTGGCGGTGGACGGCGAGCTGTGCGGGCGCTGTGCCGAGGTGGTCGCGCATGGCTAAGTTCCCCCGGCTGGGGCTGGTGACGGCGGTCGCGCTGTTCCTGCTCGATCAGGTCATCAAATGGGCGATCACCGGGCCGATGGGCCTGCGGTCGCTCGGCGACGTGCGCGAGATTGCGCCGATCTTCAACCTGCGCTTCGTCCCCAATTTCGGCATTTCGCTGGGGTTGCTGACCGCCGACAGCAACGCCTCGCGCTGGGCGCTGGTCGCGATGACCGGGGCGATCGCGCTGGCAGTCGGCTATTGGATGACGCGCGAGCGCAACCCGGTCGACCAGGTCGCGCTCGGCTGCGTGCTGGGCGGGGCGCTGGGCAATATCCTGGACCGGGTACGGTTCGGCTATGTCGTCGATTTCGCCGATCTGCACTTCGGCGAGTGGCGGCCCTTTTTGGTCTTCAATGTCGCCGATGCAGCGATTACGATAGGCGTTCTGGTTCTGCTGGCGCGCGCGCTTCTCGTGCGCGATCGGCCTGCTCCCGTGGAGAAGAGCAATGCGTAAGTTGGTGCCCGTCATCGCAGGTCTGTCCTGCGCCGCGTTGCTGACGGGATGTGGGGCCGGGCGCGGCCTCGACCGGGCGCGTCCCGACGAGTTCGCCGTCGCGCGTCAGCCCTCGCTGATCATCCCGCCCGATTTCGCGCTGGTCCCGCCCCAGCCGGGCGCCGCGCCCGTCCAGGCGCGTAGCAACCAGCAGCAGACGCTCGATGCGCTGTTCGGCGGCCAGGCGGCACGCAGCCAGTCCGAATATGGCCTGGTGCAGAATGCCGGCGGCGACAGCGCCGATGCGGGCATCCGCTCCTCGGTCGGCGATCCGGGCACGAACGTCGTCGACAAGGGTGCGACCACCCGCGACATCGTGGCGGCGCCCGAGGGTGACGGCCAGGACGCGCGCGCCGCCGCCGGCACGCGCTGATCCCGCGACAGGTTCGAGAGGGAAGGGGCCGGGGCGCAATATGCGTTCCGGCCCCTTTTTTCATCGCGGGGATGCGCGCCCGGATCGCCCCTCAATAAGCGGGCGGCGGAGCCCCTTCGCCATCGGCATAGGCCATGGTCTCCGGCCCGATCCTGAAGCGGACGCGGTCGACGCAGCCGGTATAGCCCTGTCCGCCCGCCGGGAACCGCGCGGTGCGCAGGACCGAGATCGCCTGCTCGCCGAAATCGCTGGAGGGCTGGGCGGCAATCACCTTCAGATTGCCGATCTCGCCCCAGGGCGCGACGTCATAGGCGACGACCGCCCAGCCTTCGATCGAGCGACGGCGATAGGCTTCGGCGAAGAATAGCCTGGGCGGGGTCGCCCAGCCATGATCCTCGGGGCAGTTGCCCGGCATCTTGGTATCGCGGATCATCGCGGGCATGTCCGGCGCGGGTAGCGTGGCGGGCGCACGGCGGAAGGGATAGAGGCAGCCGGTCCGCGCGCCCTTGGTGAAGCGCGAGGCGTTGACCGCGATCAGCGAAGCCTTATCGAGCGCGGCATTGCCAGTGCCCACCAGGATGGCCGCGCCGACCGGTCTGCCGCCCTTGTCCAGATCATAGCGGACCATCGACCAGTCGGGTGCGCCAGGCGTCGCGGGGATCGCCTGGAAATCGGGGAAATGCCGGATCAACGGCGCAGGGTAGGGGGCGGTGAGGCAATCGCCCGCGCCGGCGCGAATCCGGTCCCAGCCCGCGCGGGGCAGAACCCCCGACATCGGGTGCATCGTATAGGCCATCAGCTCGACCGGATCGGCGTCGGCCAGGGGCGAGCCGCCAGGGGTATAGGTCACGCTGCATTCCGAATGGGGCGCCCCCGCCGCGAACCGGCTGGCGGTGAAGGCGGGCGCCACATCCTCGCTGAGGGGGGCATAGCCGGTGCCCTGGCGCGTGATCGAGATCGGTCGGCCGCTCGCATTGATCGCGAAGCGCAGCGTGACCGAGTCCTGCGGGGTGCGCGGCGCCCAGCTGAGCGAATTCCATGGGCGGCGGATCATCTGCGCACTCACCACCGCGCCCTCGCACCGGACCTCGCCCGGTATCCAGCGGATCAGCCATTGTCCCCCGGGCGCGATCGGCGTCAGCGCGCGGGCGGGCAGGGCCGGGGTCAGTATCGCGACAGTCGCCAGCAACGTGGCGGTCCAGGCGGTCGGGCGTGATGGCTGAGGCATGTGGCGATGCTCCCCTGATGTCCCGGACACCGGAGCCGGGCCAGGGGAATGTTCTAAGGCCCGGACAGCGGCAATGCCAGTGACGGGAATGTCATCGGACAGCAAAAGGGCGGCACCGTTGCCGGCGCCGCCCCTTCACCCCCGAAAAGCCATTTCGTCGTTTAGAACGCCGCGGTCAGCGAGAAGACCACCGTCGCATCCGAGATCGAGGCGCCCCCCGGCACCTGTCCCTGCGAGAAGTTCGGCTGGATATAGGCGGCCTTCGACTTGGTGATGTCGGTGTCGATATAGGACACGTTGAAGGTGAAGTTCTTGTACGCCGCGACATCGGCGCCCAGCGACCAGTCCCAATATTGCCCCGTCGGCGACAGGCTGGTGCCGTTCGGGCCCAGGCCCGGATTGCCCTTGGAATAGCCGATATGCGCCTTGGCGGTGATCGGGGTGTTGGGAATGCCGACCGCGCCGTCGCCGGTCAGGTACAGATTGTCCCAACGCTGGCCCCGGCTGTACGAAGTGTTGGAGAAGTTGCCGAGCGAGGTCTGCTTGGGCGCGTAATAGACGCCGGCGGTCAGCGTGGCGGGACCGGCGGTCCCCGACAGGCGGCCGAAGAATTCGACCACGTCCGATTCGGACGCGCCGCCCGGATAGGTGTACCAGGTCACGCCCGCATCGACGGTCGCGCTGCCATAGCTGTGCTTGTACCCGGCAATGCCGTCCAGCTCCATATTGGCGCCGCCGAACGTGCCCCAGCCCGCCAGGTTGGAGGCGAAGGTGCCGATATAGAATCCGCTTTCGTGGCTGACCGTCAGCGCGGCCTGGACCGCAGCGTTCTTGTTGGTCTGCGAGATGCCGCGCAGGCGGTAGTCGGTCAGGATCGCCGCGCTGCCGCTGACCGTGATCGGCGAGGGCGGTGCGGTTTCGGTGCCGCTGTCCTGCGCGAAGGCGGGCGTCGCGGCGACCAGCGAGAGGCCGCCGAGGAGGATCGTGGAGAAGCGCATCGTTTCCCTTTCAAACGGAAATTCGATGTTCTCACCTGCAACCCCGCATGGGTGCGGCCTCTATCGTGTCGGGTCAAACCCGGCGGACCGTCTGCCGTAGCGAGGTAGCAAGAATTGGCAGGACGTGGTGCGCTGCACAAGTATAATCTAACGCAGGTTGGCTTTCATGTGACGCGATGTTGCGCAAACAGCACAGGTCATGCCCCCAGATTTTCGTGACGCGCCCCGCCCGGCAGCGAACGGATATGAATGTCGCGCTGCGGATAGGGCAGGCCGATGCCATGCTCCTTGAACAGGAACCACAGACGGTTGAGCACGTCCGAGCGGACATTGCCGACCCCGCTTTCGGGATCGCTGATCCAGGCCAGTATCTCGTGCTGGAGCGCATGGTCGCCAAAGCTCATCAGCCAGACGGTCGGCTTGGGGCTTTTCAGCACGCGCGGCGATTCGCGCGCGGCGCGCAGCATCAGCTCCTGCGCGAGCTTCAGGTCGTTGTCATAGGCGATCGAGACGGGAATGCGAACGCGCACGTTGCGGTCGGAATAGGACCAGTTCTCCACCTCCTGGGTCATCAGATTCTCGTTGGGGATCAGATGCTCCTTGCCGTCGCGGGTGATGATCGACACCGCGCGCACCCCGATCTTGTTGACCCAGCCGATCTCGTTCTGGAGCGCGATGACGTCGCCCGGCTTGATCGAGCGATCCATCAACAGGATGATGCCCGCGATCAGATTGCCGATCGTCTTCTGCAACCCAAAGCCGATCGCCAGGCCGAAGCCGCCGGAGAACAGCGCCAGGCTGGTCAGGTCGATCTCCAGCAGGTCGATGGCGAAGAAGAAGGCGATGACGACGATGCCGATGCTGGCGAGCTTCTGCGCCAGGAGCTTCTGGGTCGGGTCCAGCCCGCGCGCATGGCCGATCCATTGCTCGGTGATCCGCGTCACCGCGCGGGTCAGTGCCAGGATGGCGACGACCGTGACCAGCATCGTCACCAGCAGCATCACCGAGAATCGCCGCGACCCCACGGTAAAGCCGATCTGCTCGGCCAGCCGGGTGACCGGCTCCAGCCCGCCGATCTCGCGGCTGAACAGCGCGACGAAACAGACGGTGGCGAAGACCCAGGCCAGCCAGCGCGGCAGGTTCAGCCCGCGCAGCAACTGGAACCCCGCCCGCGCCACCGAACTGCCCAGCGCCAACCCGATGGGCACGCCCGCCAGCGGCTCCCACGGCCAGATCGCACCCAGCGTCATCAGCAGGAGGGCGGCGGCCAGATGGCGGGTGATCGCACAGATGCGCGCCTGCAGCGCCTCGCCATGGGTCGCGGCGAAACGCTGGACCAGCGCCGCGACATGCGGGCCGAGCTTGCGCCCCGCGACCACGCCGCCCGCCAGCATGGCGAGTGTCAGGACGGAGGCGACCCCGGCCTCGATGGCCTCGACGCGGGTCGGCAGTTCGATGCCGCTCGCCTGAAGCCATTCGACCAGCGTCACCCGCGCGCGGCCCGGAAGCGGGCCAGCCCCCGGTCGAGATCGGCGATCAGGTCGTCGGTGTCCTCCAGCCCGATCTGGAGCCGGATCAACGGCCCGGCGAAATCGCGTTTGGTAACGCTGCGATAGCGGTGTGGGTCGGCGGGGATGGCCAGGCTTTCATAGCCGCCCCAGCTGAATCCCAGCCCGAAATGCGCCAGCCCGTCGAGCATCGCGGTGCGCGCCGCATCGTTGCCGCCGTCGAGGACGAAGGCGAACAGCCCGCTCGACCCCAGGAAATCGCGCGCGAATATCGCATGGCCGGGGCAGGAGGGGAGCGCGGGGTGCAGCACCTGCGCGACCCCCGGCTGTTCGGCGAGCCATTTCGCGATGGTCAGCGCGCTTTGCTGATGCTGCGCCAGCCGCACGCCCATGGTGCGTAAGCCCCGGCTGCCCAGATAGGCGTCGTCGGGACTGGCGACCTGGCCCAGCTGGAAGCTGGTGTCGCGAAGCGCCGCCCAGTGCGATGGCGCGGCCGTCACCGAGCCCAGCATCGCGTCCGAATGGCCGACGACATATTTGGTACAGGCCAGCACCGTCAGGTCGATGCCCTTCTCGATCGCCGGGAAGAACAGCGGCGTCGCCCAGGTATTGTCGAGGATCGTGGTGATCCCGCGCGCCTTGGCGACGGCGACGATGGCGGGAATGTCCTGCACCTCGAAGCTGAGCGAGCCGGGGCTTTCGAGGAAGATCGCGCGGGTCGCCGGACCGATCAGCTCGGCGATGCCCGCCCCCACCAACGGGTCGTAGAAGCGCGTGGTGATCCCCATCCGCGCCAGCAGCCCGGTGGCGAGCCCGCGCGTCGGGTCATAGGCGCTGTCGACCAGCAGCAATTCGTCGCCCGGCGACAGGACCGACAGCAACGCCGCCGCGATCGCCGCCACGCCCGAGGGATAGAGGAAGGTCGCCTCCGCGCCCGGCTCCAGGCTGGTCAGCGCATCGGCCAGCGACCACTGCGTCGGCAGGCCCTTGCGGCCATAGAACAGCTTTTCGTGCAAGTTGCCCGCACCGGTGGCGCGCATATGCGCGACATTGTCGTAGAGAACCGTGGAGCCGCGCCAGACGGGGACGTTGACCACCCCCTTCGTCCATTCCGCGCGGCGGCCCGCCTGGACCAGACGGGTGGCGGGCTTGATGGGCAGGTCGTGGTCGGTCATCGGCGTCACGCGTCTTTCGCTTTGGGGGTGCTGGGGTCGGAGCCCCATTCGGTCCAGCTGCCGTCATAGACCGGCATCATCCCGCCGATCCGCTCCGCGCCGAAGGCGAGGACGCAAGCCGTGACGCCCGAGCCGCAGGTGGCGACCATCGGCTTGGTCGGATCGACGCCAGCGGCGGCGAATGCGGCGGCGATGGCATCCGGCGATTTCCAACGGCCATCGGCCTCGAACAGCCGCGAATAGGGCAGGTTGATCGCGCCGGGGATGTGGCCGGGCTCGACGCCGGGGCGCGGTTCGGGCTCGGCCCCGGCGAAGCGGCCGGGCGAGCGGGCGTCGACGATCTGAGCATCGCCCGCCTCGACATGGTCACGGACTTCGCGCAGGCTGCGCACGCGGGTGAGGTCGGCATGGGCGATGAACAGCCCCGGCGTCGCGCACGCCTCTGGAGCCCTTTGCTCCACCGGCAAGCCAGCGGCCTGCCATGCCCTGAGCCCCCCGTCGAGCAAGGCGACCGACTTGGCGCCGAACAGCGTCAGCAGCCACCACAGGCGGGTCGAGCAGTGGGAGGGCGCATTGTCATAGATCACGATTCGATCGGCGTGGCCGATACCGGCCGTGCTCATCATATGCGCGAAGGCATCCGATTGAGGCACGGTCATCGGCAGATCGCTTTCCGCATCGGCCAGCGATGGCAGCGGTAGGAATCGGGCGCCGGGAATATGTCCCGTCTCATAGGTCGCGCGGGCCCGCTCGCCGCTGGGGTCGTCGAGGAAATAGGTGACGTCGACGATGCGGACATCCGCCTCGCCTGCGATGGCGGCGAGTTCGTCCGGGTTGATGAGTGGCGGCATCCTGGGGTCCCCTTGGTCGAGTGCCGTACCTAGGCGTGTTCGGGGCGGGGTCGCAAGCCAAGCTAAAGCCCCTC
The DNA here is from genome assembly GCF_040544655.1 of Sphingomonas sp. 1185. Classification (NCBI taxonomy): domain Bacteria; kingdom Pseudomonadati; phylum Pseudomonadota; class Alphaproteobacteria; order Sphingomonadales; family Sphingomonadaceae; genus Sphingomonas; species Sphingomonas sp. 1185. Next base: position 8,776 of record NZ_JBEPKL010000038.1, on the reverse strand, counting down.
TCCCGGCAGGGGGAGGGGTTGGGGAGGGGCAAGGGCCACGGGGGCTGGTCTCGGTGAGACTCCAGACCCTCCCCCATCCCCTCCCGCTTGCGGGAGGGGAGCGGCCAGAGGCGAGTATAGGTTATTCCTCGCTCCGTTCACTCTGAGCGAAGACGAAGGCCACGAGAATCTCGCTATTCCAACCCCTCCAGGAATCCCGCCGCCTGCGCCCGGATCGCCTGGCGGTCTTCCTCCGCCATCCGGTTCCAGTTGCGATAGGGCATCGCCATGCGCGGATTCTCGCCGAAACGCTCCTCGTGCCGCGCCAGGAAATCCCAATAGAGCGCGTTGAACGGGCAGGCGTCCTCGCCCACCCGCTGCTTCACGTCATAGCGACACGCCCCGCAATAATCCGACATGCGGTTGATATAGGCCCCCGACGAGACATAGGGCTTGGAGGCGATGATGCCGCCATCGGCGAACTGGCTCATGCCCACGACATTGGGCAGCTCGACCCATTCATAGGCGTCGATATAGATTTCCAGATACCAGCGGTGGACCTCCGCCGGGTCCGCGCCGATCAGGATGGCGAAATTGCCCGTCACCATCAGCCGCTGGATGTGATGGGCATGCGCGGTGTCGAGCGTCTGGCCCAGCGCCTCGGCCATGCAGTGCATGTCGGTCCGGCCCGTCCAGTAGAAGCCGGGCAGCGGCCGGGTCGCGCGCAGGGCGTTTCGGTTCACATAGTCCGGCCCGACATGCCAGTAGAGCCCGCGCACATATTCGCGCCAGCCGATGATCTGGCGGATATAGCCCTCGACCGAATTGAGGCTGACACGCCCGTCCTCATATTCGCCTTCCGCCATCCGGCAGAGGGTGAACGGGTCGAGCAGCCCCGAATTGATATAGGGCGACAGGACCGAGTGCCACAGCTGATGCTGTCCGGTCAGCATCGCATCCTGATAGTCGCCGAATTTGGGCAGGCCGTGGGCCATGAACGCCTCGGCCTGTTTCTGCGCGTCCTCCGCCGTGGTCGCATAGGCGAAGCCGTCGAGCGAGCCGGGATGGTTGTCGAACCGCGCGGCGACCAGTTCCAGCACGTCGCGGGTAATCGCGTCGGGCGCGAATTTTAACGGCTCGGGGGGCGTGTCCTTCTTTGGCGCCGGCTTGCGGTTGTCGGCGTCGTAATTCCACTTGCCGCCCTCGGGCTTGTCGTCCTTCATCAACAGGCCGGTCTTGCGCCGCATCAGCCGGTAGAAATACTCCATGCGCAGTTCCTGGCGGTCCTCCGCCCAGGCCTCGAACTCGGCCTGGCTGGCGATGAAGCGGGTGTCGGGACGGATGTCGACGGGGATGCCGAACATCGTCTCCCACGCCTCCAGCATCGCGGCGACGCGCCATTCGCCCGCCTGGGTGACGACGATTCGCGCGGGGTCGTGGCGTCCGACCGCGCGTGCGACCTCGCCGGTGAAGCTGCCCGCATTGTCGGGGTCGTCCAGCCGGACGTAATCGACCGTCCAGCCTGCCTCGCGCAAAGCCTCGGCATGATGGCGCATCGCAGACAGGATATAGGCGATCTTGGCCTTGTGATGGCGGACATAGGCCGTCTCGTCCGCCACCTCCATCATCAACAGGACCGCGCTTTCGGGATCGGCACCCTCCAGCGACGACAGGTTCATCGACAATTGATCGCCCAATATCGGGATCAGCGTTGGCGATTCGGGCATGGTTGTCCTACATGGCCTTTCATGAAGCATCTCGGCCAGACCAGCGCGCTGCCCGCTTCCCCGGAAGAGGCGGTGCTCGATTATGTTCCCAACCCCCGACCGGGGCGCACCTATCTGATCCGGTTCGCGGCACCCGAGTTCACCTCGCTCTGCCCGGTGACCGGCCAGCCCGACTTCGCGCATCTGGTGATCGACTATGTGCCCGGCGAGACGATCGTCGAGTCCAAGTCGTTGAAATTGTTCCTGGGCAGCTTCCGCAACCATGCCGGTTTCCATGAGGATTGCACCGTCGGCATCGGCGAGCGTCTGTTCGAGGAGATGAAGCCGGTCTGGCTGCGCATCGGCGGATATTGGTATCCGCGCGGCGGCATTCCGATCGACGTGTTCTGGCAGTCCTCGGCCCCGCCCGCCGATCTGTGGCTGCCCGACCAGGGCGTCGCGGGCTATCGCGGCCGCGGCTGACCACCCCCGGCCGGGCCGGTCAGCGAGGGTTCAGCGGGCCATGCTAGACGGGGCGCCTCACAGAATGGAGGTTCCGTCGTGAAGACCAGGTTGATGATCGCCGCTTCCCTTCCCCTCTGTCTTGCCGCCGCCGTCCTGCCGACCGCGGCGCAGGCCATGCCCAACCCGGCATCGGTCTTCTGCCAGAAGATGGGCGGCCGCTCGGTCAACGCCACGCTGCCGGACCGGTCGCAGCTCGGCCTGTGCTATCTGCCCGGCAAGAAGATCGTCGAGGAATGGACGCTGTACCGGATGTTCGACGGCAAGAAGCCCTCGCCCCGGCACAATCCCTTTCGATAGGACATTCCGCTTCGCAACAGGGGCCTGAGGGGCCCTTTTCATCGGCAGACCGGGCCTTTGCAGCGCCCGGTCGCCTGACACGGTTGCGGTGCAGCAAATATGTAATACGGTCTGCAACCTTCCTGCCAAATGCGGGTTAACCTTGAAACGATGTGTCCGGTGGGAAACCCGCCCCGACATGTCGTGCTTCAAGGACTGGCAATATGGCGGATGCGAACGGAACCGTGATCGAACGACTGGCGCTGATCGGAAACTTCCTGCCCCGGCAATGCGGGCTCGCGACATTCACCACCGACGTCTATTCGGCCCTTCGCGATCGCTTTCCCAATCTGGCGGTCGACGTCTATGCGATGGACGATCACCCCGGCCGCTACGCCTATCCCCCGGCCGTGACCGCCGCCATTCCGCAGAATGAGCGTTCCGCCTATATCGACATGGCCCGCCGGATCGAGGCGAGCGGCGCGCAGGCCATCTGGGTGCAGCACGAATATGGCATCTATGGCGGCGCGGCGGGCGAGCATCTGCTCGCTCTGCTCGACCGTACCACGTTGCCCGTCATCGCGACGCTCCACACGGTTCTCGAAAAGCCCTCGGCCGACGAACGCCGGGTGATGGAGGGGCTGCTCCGCCGCTGCGCCAAGATCATCGTCATGGCGGAAAAGGGCTGCGACATCCTCAAGCGCGTCTATGGCGCCGATCCGCGCCAGATCGCGATGATCCCGCACGGCGTGCCCGACCGCGAACTGATCTCGCCGGATATGTTGAAGGCCCGGTTCGGCTGGGAAGGCCGCAAGGTCGTCTTCACCTTCGGGTTGCTGGCGCCCAACAAGGGGATCGAGACGATCATCAAGGCGCTGCCCGCCGTCGCCGCGCATCATCCCGAACTCCTCTATGTCGTGCTGGGCGCGACCCATCCCAATCTGATCGCGCATGAGGGCGAAGCCTATCGCGACCGGCTGAAGGCGCTGGCCGAGGCGCGCGGCGTGGCGGACAACGTCGCCTTCGTCGATGCGTTCGTCGACCATGACGACCTGATCGAATATCTCCAGGCCGCCGATATCTACGCCACGCCCTATACCAACCCCGCCCAGATCACGAGCGGGACGCTGTCCTATGCGGTCGGCGTCGGCAAGGCGGTGATCTCCACCCCCTATGTCCATGCCGCCGAGATACTGGACGACGATCACGGCGTGCTCGTGCCCTTCGGCGACGTCGAGGGTTTCGCGCGCGAGATCGACCGGCTGCTGGGCGACGACACGGCGCGCGAGCGGCTGTCGCAGCGTGCCTATGCGCGGGGTCGCACGATGATCTGGCCGCGTCTGGCCGAGGCGGCGATCAAGCAGATCGGCACCGCGATCACCACCCGCCCGCGCCGCATCGCCACCGGCCATACGCCGACGATCAAGCCGCTGGCCCCCGATCTGGCCGCCGTCGAGCGGATGAGCGATTCGACCGGCATGTTGCAGCATGCCATCTATTCGGTGCCCGATCGCCGCCACGGCTATTGCATCGACGACAATGCCCGCGCGCTGATCTTCATGACCCAGGCGCCCGGCATCGATCCCGTCACGCGTGACAAATGGACCACCATCTACGCGTCGTTCCTGCAATATGCCTGGAATCCCGAAGCGCGGCGCTATCGCAACTTCATGCGGTTCGACCGCAGCTGGTGCGAGGATGTGGGGTCGGAGGATTCCAACGGTCGTACCCTGTGGGCGCTGGGCGTTGCCGCGCGCGATGCGCAGCTCGCCAAGCACCGCGACTGGGCGCAGATGTGGTTCGATGCGACCGCTTCTCTGGCGCTCGACCTCGGTTCGCTGCGGGCCCAGGCCTTTGCGATGCTGGGCGCCGCCGCCATGCTCGAGGCGCGGCCGGGGCATCAGCTGGCCCGCACCATCCTGGAAAAGCTGCCCCCGCTGCATCTGGCGCTGCTGGAAGAAGCGCGGCGGCCCGAATGGCAGTGGTTCGAGATCGTGCTCGCCTATGACAATGCCCGCGTGCCGCAGGCGTTGATCGAGGCGGGGCGCGCGCTGGGGCGTCAGGACCTGATCGATTGCGGCATTTCCACGCTGGACTGGATCGTCGCCAAGCAGACCTCGCCGGAAGGCCGTTTCCGCGCGGTCGGCAGCGAGAGCTTCGGTCGCCCCTATGCCGAGCCGTTGCAGTTCGACCAGCAGCCGCTGGAGGCGCAGGCGACGGTCGAGGCCTGTCAGTCCGCCTATGTCGCGACCCGCGACCCGCGCTGGATCGCCGAGGGCGAGCGCGCCTATGGCTGGTTCCTGGGCCTGAACGACCTCGACCTGCCGCTGGCGACGGCGCAGGACGGCGGCTGTTTCGACGGATTGATGCCGACCGGCCTCAACCGCAACCAGGGCGCGGAGTCGATCCTGGCCCTGCAACTCGCCAATTGCGCGATCGCCAGCCTTTGCCATTCCGCATCATCCATGGCAGGAGCCGATCGTCACATCGCCTGATGCGTCCAGCATGGGGGATGGGATGAGCGTTTTGGGTAAAGTGGCGAGACGGTAGCGCGATGGATCTTTTCAACCACCGGCTGCGGCTTCATGCCGATCCTTCCCGCGTCGTGGTGCGGCCGTTTCACATCGCCTGGGGCGGTGGCAATGGCGCGCCGCCCAGCCGGACCGAACGGCTGGTGGGCGAGGTGCTGGCGATGACGCCGCAGGAAGCGCGCGACCAGCTGGAAACCGTGCTGAAGGATTTCGAGGCGCGGCACTGGCAGACGCGGCGCGTCTTCATGACCCGCTACGACCAGATCGAGGATCTGCTGAAGCTGGACGGCGCGATGATCAGCGACGAGAAGCGGCAGCTGATCGGCGCCTATTTCTGCCACGAATACAGCTATGCGGCGGCGGCGCTGATGAACCCGTCGGCGGTGCCGCATTTCGACCAGACCGGCATCCAGCCGGGGTCGCAGCGTATCCTGATGTCGATGCGCGCGGTGGGCGAGGGGCATATCTCCTCGGTCGCCTTTCGCGAAGGCATCATCAACGACCAGAACCAGCTTCGCCTTGCGCCAGAGCCGCCCTTCGCGACCGCGACCGACGTGCATGGCTGGGGCGACGACGATGTGCCGGGCGGCCCCGTCACGGTGCATCGCCACCGCGACTCGACGCTGTCGGGCACGGTTATCTTCCCGATCACCCAGGCCCAGTCCAAGGGGCTGGAGGACATGCGGATCGTCCAGTTCACGCATGACGACGGCGCGGTCGAGTGGATCGGCACCTATACCGCCTATGACGGTTCGGGCATCCAGTCCGAACTGATGCGCACCCGCGACTTCCGCGCGTTCGACCTCGTGCCGATGACCGGCTCGGCGGCGCGCAACAAGGGCATGGCGCTGTTCCCGCGCAAGGTCGCCGGGCAATATATGATGATCGGGCGGCAGGACGGCGAGAATCTGTTCCTGCTCAAGTCCGACTCGCTGACCCATTGGGACGAGGGCGAGAAGATCCTGACCCCCGTCTATCCGTGGGAGCTGGTGCAGATCGGCAATTGCGGCCCGCCCATCGAGACGGACGAGGGCTGGCTGCTGCTGACGCACGGCGTCGGCGCGATGCGCAAATATTCGATCGGCGCCGCGCTGCTCGACAAGGACGACCCTTCCAAGGTGCTGGGTCGGACGAAGCAGCCGATCCTGGCCGCCAAGGACCAGGACCGCGAAGGCTATGTGCCCAACGTCGTCTATTCGTGCGGCGCGATCCGGCACGGCGACTCGCTGTTCCTGCCTTACGGCATCGCGGACAGCTCGATCGGCTTCGCCTTCGTGAAGATCAGCGAGTTGCTGGCGGCAATGTAACGACTTGGCGGCGCGTATAGCGATACAGCGCCGCCAACAGCCCCAGGAACAGCAGCGTCCCCCCGACCAGCGCGGGGGTGGCGAAGCCGTCGCCGACCAGCGCCAGCGGCGCGTCCGAATTGGTCAGATAGACGATTCCGGCAAAGCCCACGCCCCACAGGCTCTCGCCCACGATCAGCCCGGTCGCCGCCAGCACGCCCAGCCGCTCCGCCGTCTCCGGATTGGCGCTGCGCCGCGCCCAGCGGTCATAGCCATGGCCGATGACCGCGCCCAGCACGACGGGCAGCGTCGCGGTCATCGGCAGATAGATGCCCAGCCCGACACCCAGAGGCGGCAGGCGCAGCCAGCCGAGCTTGCCCAGCACTTCGTCGGCGATGATGACGCCGACGCCGATCAGCGCCCCGACGCCGATCATCGTCCAGTTGAGATCACCGCCCAGCACCCCCTTGGCCAGGGCTGAGATCAAAGCGGCCTGCGGTGCGGACAGCGCATTGGGGCCCGCGCCCGGCGTACCCGCGAACCCCAGCGTCGCGTTGAGCAGGTCGAGCACCGGCGGGATCACCAGGCTGCCGAAGACGACGCCGATCATCAGCGCCACCTGCTGCTTCCACGGCGTCGCGCCGACCAGCTCGCCGGTCTTCAGGTCCTGGAGATTGTCGTTTGAGATGGTCGCCACGCCGAACACGACGCCGGTGACGATCAGCGCATAGGCGACCAGCGCCTGCGTCGTCTCCGGCGGGGTGCCGCGCCCGAAGAGCCCGACCAGCAGCAGCGCGGCGGCCAGGACCGACAGGATGCCGATCCCCGACACCGGGCTGTTCGACGCGCCGATCAGCCCCGCCATATAGCCGCACACGGCCGCGATCACGAGGCCGATCAGCAGGATGAAGAGCAGCGCGCCACCGATCAGCGCGACGCCCGACACCGCCAGCGGCCCGCCCGCGATCACCGACCAGAGCAGCCCGGCGATCGGCACCAGCGTCGCCAGCGCCACCGCCGCGACGATCCCGATCGGCAGGTCGCGCTCTCCCACCGCCAGCACCGCTCCGTCGCGCCTGGCCGAGGCGGCGGCCAGCGACGAGCGGATGCCGCCGACGACCGGCCCGATGATCTTGAGGAGCGTCCAGATCGCCGCCACCCCGATCACGCCCGCGCCCAGGAAGCGCACGTCGCGGGAAAAGATGCTGCCCGCCCATTCGGCGACAGGCCCGGTCGAGGGGGCCATGGCGGTCAGGATCGGCAACGCCCCCCACCAGCCGATCGCGATCCCCGCCAGCATCGCCATGCCGACCGACAGCCCGACCAGATGCCCGACCCCGATCAGCGCGAAGGACAGCCCGCCCGCGATCCCGGTCGCGCCCGCGCCGGTGCGGAAGAAGACCGCCGCCTCGGCCACCGCCAGCTTGGTCTGGGTCAGGATCGCGAACCCGGCCGAGGCGAGCGCGTTGACGACGATCAGCCGCAACCCGACCGCGCTCTCCGCCTCGCCCTCGCGGCTGCCTGCGCCGACCTTCAACACTTCGGCGGCGGCGCGGCCCTCGGGATAGGGCAGGTCGGTGTCGACCACGAGCGCACGGCGCAGCGGCACCGAGAACATCACGCCCAATATGCCGCCCGTCGCGGTGATCCCGGCGGTCAGCAGATAGGGGAAACCCTGCCACCAGCCGATCATGACCAGGCCGGGCAGCACGAAGATGATCGCCGCCAGCGTCCCCGCCGCCGAGGCGACTGTCTGGACGATATTGTTCTCCAGCACCGAACTGTTCGGCAGATAGCGCAGGATCGCCATCGAGATGACCGCCGCCGGGATCGAGGTTGCGAAGGTCAGCCCGACCTTGAGGCCGAGATAGACATTGGCGGCGGTGAACAGCAGGGTGATGATCCCGCCCAGCGCGATCCCGCGAAGGGTCAACTCGGCGACGGGGGCGGCGGTGGCAGAGGTACGGCTCATGCGTGCAGATGTGGCAGATGGCGGCGCGCGCGACTAGGGTTTCGTGGCGGGGGCGGGGCGTGCGCTTCGACTTCGCTCAGCGCGAACGGGCGGGGGATGGATCACCCATTCCCGGTCGGCGGGTGGGGCATCCCCCAACCTCCGTTCAGCCTGAGCGAAGTCGAAGGCCAAGGGAAACCGGTTATCTCAAGCCCCTATCCCGGCGGAGGCCGGAGTCCAGGCACCACCAGGGTCGATCGCCATTCACCGATGCCCTTTCCCTCCCTCGCCCCTCGCAGAGGGGAGAGGGTTGCGCAGACTTGGCCTTTGCGAAAGCAAAGGCTTAGTCGGAGCTGGGTGAGGGGTGGGCGCTCGCTTGGCGAGCGCGCGAGCCCTTTGGCTCGCTCAACCCCTCACCCAAGCTGCGCTAGGCATCGTGGACAAAGGGTAGCCAGAGCAGGACTGAGGCGAGGCTAACGAAGCCGATGTAGGACTGGGTGGTTTTGTCGTAGCGTGTGGCGA
>NZ_JBEPKL010000037.1:0-36109 GCF_040544655.1 Sphingomonas sp. 1185 | reverse complement strand
CCTCACCCAGCTCCGACTAAGCCTTTGCTCTCGCAAAGACCAAGTCTGCGCAACCCTCTCCCCTCTGCGAGGGGCGAGGGAGGGAAAGGCATCGCGGAATGGCGATCGGCCCTGGGCATCAATCCAAAGGGCCGTTCAGCCTGAGCGAAGTCGAAGGCCACGCCCCGCCGCCGCCCACAAACCCCTTGCCCTCCCGCCCATTCCCGCTACACGCACCCCCAGCCAGAGGGCCGGGCGGCCGCGGCCTCGGGAAACCGGGGGCGAGGAAAGTCCGGGCTCCACGGAACGACGGTGCCGGGTAACGCCCGGCGGGGGCGACCCCAGGGACAGTGCCACAGAGAGCAGACGGCCACGGCTTCGGCCAGGTCAGGGTGAAAGGGTGCGGTAAAAGCGCACCGCGGGTCCGGTAACGGAAACGGCATGGCAAACCCCACCGGGAGCAAGACCGAATAGGGATGGCATGGCGCCTTCGGGCGTCGGGGTGTGTTCCCACCCGCTGTCCGGGTTGGTTGCTTGAGGCGATGTGCAAGCATCGTCCTAGAAGAATGGTCGCCCATCCGGCTTTGCCGGTGGACAGAACCCGGCTTACAGGCCCTCTGGCTGATCCTCGCGAACGGGCCCCGATCAGGAGCCCAGCGTGCTCGAATTGATGATGATATTCTTGCCCTGCGATTTGGCCGTGGGCGTGCCCTTGGCGATCAGGTCGACGACCTGGTCGGGGCGGGGCAGGGCGTTGAACGAGGGATAGCTGCTCGCGCTGGCGTCGACATCGTTCAGCCGCACCGTGTACGACCGGGTCTTGCGCTTTTCGATCTGGCTCATCAGGTCGGGAAAGACGTCGACCGTCCGCCCGGCATCGGCAAGCGCGATCATATAGCCGTCGCTATCGTCTCCCTCCCGGCGATAGACCCCGAACATGGTCGTGGCGATGCCGTCGCGGCAGAGCGGGGCGGCCGGCGCGACGGGTTCGGCCTTGGGGTTCGCCTTGTCCTTTTCGGCCTGATCCATGACGGCCGCGTTCATCAGGAGGGTGAACAGCGGATTGGAACTGCTCGACTTTTCCAGCTTGGCCTTGGGCAGATGCGCGAAGTCGGTCTGCGTCGCGCAAGGGGCGACCGGCGCCGCCGGGCCCGGATAAGCGGGGGTGGTCGCGATAGCGGGCTTCAGCGCGGCGATCATCTCGTCCATCCTGGCGTCAAGCGCGTTGGCGGTCAGCTTCTCGGCGGTCAGCCGCACGACCAGCAACCATTCGCCGATCGGCATGACCGCCAGCGAAGTGCTGCGATAGGGGCTGCTGAGCAGCGACCAGCTCTGGCGCAACGCCACTGCCGGGCCCGAGCCGCTCGGCGCGAAGGCGATTGGATCGGCGCTGGCGGGGGCGCCCTTGTCGAAATTCCGGCGCTCCTCGATCGCGATGCGCGAGCGGTCGAACCATAGCGGCACGCTGGGCACCGCCGGGTGGAACAGGAACAGCGTGGCGAAGACGCTCTTGTCCGGGCTTTCCAGCTTGACCGCGATGTCATGCTCGGTGGTGGTGGCGTCGGTGATCGCGACCCGGTTCAGCCCGGCGACGCTGGACCGGACGATCAGCCGCGTCTGGGCGTGCATCCAGCCCTTGTCGGCCGGAACCGCCAGATCGCGCGCCGAGGCCGTCCCCGTCACCATCGCCGCCGCCAGCGCCGCGCCATACCAGAACCGCATGTCATCCTCCCCCATGGATGACGCGGAGGCTAGGCGCTCCCCGGACTGCGATCAAGCGCGGTCAGACCAGGACCTTGTCCGGCCGCTCCAGCCCGTCGAGATCGGTGTCGGCGTCGATCTCCAGCAGGGTTTTGATATGCCCGTCGCGAATGTCGTAGACCCAGCCGTGCAGCCACAGCTCGCGCTTTTCGGCAAAGGCCTTCTGGATGGTGTCCAGCCGGGCGAGATGGCGCAGCTGCTCCATGACATTGACCTCGACCAGCCGGTTGACCTTGGCCGCCTCGTCGGGCTGCGCGTCGATCTCGTCGCGGTGGCGGTGGAGCACGTCGCGCGCATTGCCCAGCCATTGATCGACCGGCCCCTCGGTGCCGCCCTTCAGCGTCGCCAGCACCCCGCCACAGCCATGATGGCCGCACAGGATGACATGGCGGACCTTCAGCACGTCGACCGCATATTGCACGACCGACAACAGGTTCAGGTCGTCGTCATGGACGAGGTTGGCGATGTTGCGGTGCAGGAACATGCCCCCCGGCGGGGTCATCGTCATCTGCTCGGGCGTCACCCGGCTGTCCGAACAGCCGATCCACAGGAAATCGGGCTTTTGCCCCACGGTCTGCCGCTGGAAGAAGTCGACCTTCTCCTCGAGCAGTTCGGTCGCCCAGGCCTTATTGGCGAGCAGCAGCTGCTTATATTCCCTCATGCGTAGCGCACTCCGGTCGACGGGGCCTTGATCAGCGGCGCGGTCCGCTCGGCGACGTCGCTGCGCACGATCACGGTGATCCCGCGATAATTGGCGCCCTTGATGAAGGCATTGATGATGTCGACATTGTCCAGGTCGACATAGGAGGTCGAGGACAGGTCGATCAGCAGATTGGCGCCGTCCGGCACCTTGGCCAGCGCCTTCTGCAGCTCATACTTATGGATGAAGTACAGGTTGCGCCGCGCGCGGATCAGGCAGTCGCCATCGTCATAGGCATAGGTCAGCGCCGGGCGGAAATTGCGCGCCACGACGAAGACGAAGCCGACGGTCAGGCCGATCAGGATCCCGATCAGCAGGTCGGTGCGCAGGATCGCCAGGATGGTGACGATGAAGGGGATGAACTGGCTCCATCCCTGCTTGTACCGCTCGGTGAACAGCTTGGGCTTGCACAGCTTGTAGCCGGTGGCGATCAGCACGGCGGCGAGCGCGGCCAGCGGGATCAGGTTGAGCACCGCCGGGATCAGCGCGACCGAGATCAGCAACCAGGTGGCGTGCAGCATGGTCGACAGCTTGCTCTCCGCGCCCGAATCGACATTGGCCGAGGACCGCACGATCACCGAGGTGACGGGCAGGCCGCCGAGCAGGCCCGAGACGATGTTGCCGCCGCCCTGCGCCATCAGCTCCCAATTCTTGTCGGTGGTGCGACGGCGCGGATCGAGTTCGTCCACCGCCTTGACGCTGAGCAGCGATTCCAGGCTGGCGACGATCGCCAGCGTGATCGCGGTGGTCCACACCGCGCCCATGCCGATGGCGGAGAAATCGGGCAGCTGGAACTGGCCGACAAATTCCGACGCGCTGCCTGCGACCGGCACGCGGACCAGATGACTGCCCGCCAGCTGCCATTCGGGCCGCACCGCGCCCAGGACCATGTTGCCGACCACGCCGATCACCACCACGACCAGCGGACCGGGGAGCAGGCGCAACGGGCCCTGCTTGGGCTTGGCGTGATCCCACCAGAACAGGAAGGCCAGCGACACCGCGCCGATCAGCACCGCGCCGGGCGCGATGTCGCGGCTGACGCTGGACCAGAGATCGGTGAAGGTGTTGCCGCCCGCGCGGCTGGCATATTCGAAGCTGCCCTCGAAATCGCCGTCATAGCCGATCGCATGGGGAATCTGCTTCAGGATCAGGATCAGGCCGATCGCCGCCAGCATGCCCGTAATGACCGAGGAGGGGACGAATTCGGCCAGCACGCCCGACCGCGTGAAGGAAAAGGCGAGCTGGAGGACGCCCGCCAGCACCACCGCCAGCAGGAAGACCTGGAAACTGGGCAGCCGCTCGATCGCCTCGAACACGATCACGGTCAGGCCAGCGGCGGGCCCCGCGACCGACAGCGGCGACTTGGAGAGGAAGCCGACGACCAGCCCGCCGACGATCCCGGCGATCATGCCCGCGAAAGGCGGCGCGCCCGAGGCGACGGCGACGCCCAAACATAGCGGCAGCGCGACGAGCGCCACCACGATCGAGGCCGGCACGTCCGCTCTTGCGGTGGCCAGGAAGGAAGGACGCTCGGCCACGATCGCTCCGTGAATAAGTGGGTGCAGCATATGCCCGATACGGACGTGAACATATGATGACGTTCATGTCATGAACGAGCCGTGGTCGGACGGTCAAGCATTTCGCACGGCGATTTTGGCCGTGCATGACGCAAAGCAGCGCCACGATGCTTGCACCGCTGCGCAACTCGCCTAAATCGGCCGGGTGGCGCGATCTTCTACCCGATCCAACGACTGGGGTTTTCCTCGCTGGCGCAGCTATGGTGCGGCGCGGGAGGCCAAGCCTGTGCGAATCTGCGACCGGCATGGCTGCGACCAGCCGGGCAATTGCCCTGCGCCCAAATCGCCCAACAGCCCCGACCGCTGGTATTTCTGCGAGGCGCATGCCGCCGAGTATAATCGCGGCTGGGACTATTTTCAGGGGCTGAGCGCCGAGGAGGCCGCCGCGCGCGAGGCGTCCGAACGGCGGACCAGCGCGGGCTATGCCCAGTCCAAGCATCAGGCCTGGGCCGGGCCGGGCGACGGCACCCGCTCGCGCGACGAGATGCGCGCGCTCGAGGCGCTGGGGCTGGAGGCGGATGCCGAGTTCGACCTGATCCGCGCGACCTGGCGGGGGCTGGCCAAGGCCAACCATCCCGACATCCGTCCCAACGATCCCGACGCGGCCAAGAAATTCCAGCAGGTCCAGGCCGCCTATGAGGTCCTGCGCGCCGCCGAGGAGCGGCGGAGCTGGAAGCCCGAATGATCCGCCGCGCCAAGGCGGATTGGGAAGCGACGGTCCTGATCTGCGGCAAATGCTCGAAAAAGGTCGGCGGTGGCTTCGGCCCCAAGGGCAAGACCCCGCTGGCCAAGGCGCTGCGGCGGATCTTCGGCAAGGGGCGCAAGGCCTCGGTCGGGGTGATCGAGACCAAATGCCTGGGGCTGTGTCCGAAGAATGCGGTGACGCTGGTCGACGGACGGCGTCCGGGCGAATGGCTGGTGGTGACGCCGGACGAGGATGTCGAGGCGATCGCGGCACGACTGGGGGCTTAGGGTCTTAGCGGGGGCTCGGTGAGACCCCTTGCCCTCCCCCATCCCAGTTTCAGGTAAACGATGCCCCGCATCGTTTAGGTCATGCCGGGGGCATGACCGACTTGAAACTCGCCTGCGGGAGGGGAGCGGCCAGAGGCTTGGGCGTGGCCTTCGACTACGCTCAGGCTGAACGGGCGTTAGTAATAGGCCCGATTCCTTCGCTCCGTTCAGCCTGAGCGAAGTCGAAGGCCAAGGGTAAAACCCTCAATACCGCCCCGCCGTCTCCCGGATCAGCGCGATCATGTTCGGAATCCCCTGGGTCCGGTTGGAGCTCAGCTGGTTCTTCAGGTCGAACGGTGCCAGCTCGCCCTCGATATCGGTCGCCAGGATGTCGGCGGGCGTCCGGTCCTGCACCGTCTTGAGGACGAGGGCGATGATCCCCTTGGTGATCGCCGCGTTCGAGTCCGCCAGAAAGTGCAGCCCTTCGCCATCGCCCTTGGTCGGATAGACCCAGACCGAGGCCGAGCATCCCCGCACCAGCGTCGCGTCGGTCTTCAACGCCTCGGGCATCGGCTCCAGCGCGCGGCCGAGATCGATCAGCAGGCGATAGCGATCGTCGGCGTCGAGGAATTCATATTCGTCGCGGATTTCGGCAAGGTCGGACATGGCCATGTCCGCTACCCGGTGCATGCGCCGACGACAAGCCGATGGTCGCCGGTCGGTGGTGGGACGAGCAAGGGGAGGGCCATTCCCGCTTGTCCCGCGCCCCTTCTTACAGGTCGACGCCCGCCGCGATGGCTTCCAGCTTGCGGATGCGTTCCTTCAGGTCCGCCATCTCGATCCGCGACGAAGCGGAGCTTGCGGGCGGGTAGGGCATGTCGTGCGCGCGGTCGAACTCGCGGCTCTTCAGCTGCAACCAGCCGCGCCATCCGGCCAGCCCTGCGGTGACGATCATCGCCAGCCCCGCAAGGCCTGCGGTCGCGATCACGATGTAGAGATTGGTGTCGGTCATGATCCGGGCTCCCTGTCCGTATCAATGGGTGGATTAGCGGTCGCGCAGGCGCTCGATCTCGCGGTCGAGATCGATGCTCTTGTGCTGGTCGGTGATGACGCGTTCCAGAACCTGGATACGCTCCTTGAGCTGCTGGATCTCGCCGCGCAGCGCCTGGGTGTCGCGGGCCCCTTCGCCGCGTAGATGCTCGACGATGTCGAGGCCGGGCGAGCGGCGATGCTTGGATTTGAAGATGCTGGCGATCATGACGATCGCGACGATCATGACGACCATGAACTGTGATCCGGACATGGCGGAAACTCCCCTTTATTCTTGTTGTCAGTGTTCGATGCGGACGGGCGTTTCGCCCGGTGCTCGCAGGCCGTCTATCTCGTCGCTCAGCGTCAGGCCGCGATCGGTGACGATCCGTTCCAGCACCCGAACCCGCTGTTCCAGCTTCTCGGTCTGGGCCGCATATTGCGCGGCCTTCTCCGCGACCATCGAGGCTTCGGTGGCCAGCCGCTTTTCGCGATAGGCGAACCAGGGCTTCAGGAATACGCCGCCGATGATGGCGACCAGGCCGCAGCTGATGCCTAGGATCGGGATCAGAATGCCGAGGACGGGAACGATGTCCTTCATGATCCGCTCTCCCTCAGCGATCGCGCAGCGCGTCGATTTCGCGCGCGGTCCGCTCGGCGGGGTCGGTGGCGATGCGCTCCAGCACCGCGATCCGCTCCTCGAGGCGCGAGACCTGGCCGACCAGCTTCTGGTTCTCGGCGGTCAGCAGCTCGACCTTGCGTTCGTCGGCCATGCCGGTCTTGCCGACCATGCCGCCCCATTCGCCGTCCAGGCTGTACCCGTGCTTGGCACGGATCCAGGTGGTGACGACCCAACCGATCGTCGACATCGCGATGATCGCCAGGACGAAACCCGGTCCTCCCCAAGACATAATCCATACTCCCATAGGATAGTTGATGTGCAGGCCGGGCTCAGCGCAGGCTGTCGATCTCGTCGGCGAGCTGGCGGTTGCGGCTGGTGTAATGCAGTTCGATATCGGCGAGGCGGCGGTCGATGTCGCGGAACTTCGAGCGGACCTCGGCGGTCGAGCGGCGCGGATTGCTGCGCACGCCCTGCCAGAACTTGGCGTCCTCGTCCGACTGGTACAGGCCCAGCGGCTTGGCGTTCGCCATCCAGGCGATCAGCATATAGGCGATCGGGACCCAGGGCATGCCGACCCCGGTGATGGTCAGCAGGACCGCGGCGACGCGGACCCACATCACATCGACGCCGGTATAGTCGGCGATGCCCGAGCACACGCCCTTGAACTTGGCATTCTGCTTGTCGAGGTAGAAATTGGTGCGGCTGGCGGTCATCTCAATTCCTCCGATCGAGGCTGTAGTCGTGCTGGCCGAGGCGGCTTTCGGAGCGCCATTCGGACTGCGACAGGCCGGGTTTGAAGTTGGGATTGTCGGCGGCGACGATCCGCTCGACGGTGTGAAGCCGATCTTCGAGCCGCCGGGCGAGCATATGAAGCTCGTCGAGCAGCTGCTCGTCCTCATGGGTGATCTTCGGCGCCTGCTTCCACTTGGTGACATAGTGCAGGATCAGCCAGGGCAGCGCGACGAACAGCGAGACGAACAGGACGAAGGGGACAGCGACGTCGTCCATCTCACTCTCCCTTGTTCAGGCGCGCCTTGAGCGCGGCGAGTTCGGCATCGACCCGGTCGGAGGCGCGCAGCTCGGCGATTTCCTCCTCCAGCGTCTTCGGGCTGGCACCCAGGCCCAGCGCCTCGGCGCGACCCTCGGCCTCGTCCACCTTGCGCTCGAGGATGTCGAAGCGGCTGAACGCGTCATGCGTCTTGGGGCCGTTCCACATCTCGCGCAGGCGATAGCGGTTGTTGGCGCTTTCCAGACGGGTCTGGACCGCATTCTGCTTGGTCCGCGCCTCGCGCAGCTTGTTCTGCAGCTTGGCGATATCCTCTTCCGACGCGCGCAACGCATCGTCGAGCACCTGGACTTCGGCCTTCAGCTGGTCGGCCATGTCGGCGGCCTTCTGACGCTCGATCAGCGCGGCCTTGGCCAGATCCTCGCGGTCCTTCGACAGCGCCAGCTCGGCCTTTTCGGTCCAGCTGTCCTGAAGCTGGTCCAGCTTCAGGATGTGGCGGCGGATTTCCTTCTGGTCGGCGATCGTGCGGGCGGCGGAGGCGCGCACCTCGACAAGCGTTTCCTCCATTTCGAGGATGATCATGCGGATCATCTTCGCGGGGTCTTCCGCCTTGTCCAGCAGGTCGGCGAAATTGGCGGCGACGATGTCGCGGGTGCGGGAGAAAATGCCCATCGGATACTCCTTGATGGCGGAATGCGTGATTATGCGATCGGCGCCTCGATCGCTGCAACCGGGGCCGTGGCGGTGGCGACATGCGCGGGGGCGAGGGCGCCCATCAGGCAGGTGGCGCTCATCACGACGGTGCAGGCGATGGCGGCGATCTGGCGGGTGACGTTGGTGGCGAACATGGTGGAAACTCCCTGATCTTTTTGTTTCGGTCCGCTCGGTGGCGGGATGCCAGAAGCATTGCAGGGTGCGTGCCAATTTCAAAAATGGCGTAAAATCAACATTTTGTGAAATAGTTGCGGCGCGGCAACGATTGCGCCCTTGCCAAGGCTTGGGAAATTCCGCCACCTGTTGGGAATGGAGCGAACGAGTCAGGTCATCGGCCAGTCGGGGGCCTTTCTGGATGCGCTGGAACGGGCGAGCCGCGCCGCTGCGCTCGACCGCCCCGTGCTGGTCATCGGCGAGCGCGGGACCGGCAAGGAGCTGGTCGCCGAGCGTCTCCACCGCCTGAGCGGGCGATGGGACCAGCCGCTGGTCGTGATGAACTGCGCCGCGCTGCCTGAGTCGCTGATCGAGGCCGAATTGTTCGGCCATGAGGCGGGCGCCTTCACCGGCGCGACCAAGGCGCGCGCGGGGCGGTTCGAGGAGGCCAATGGCGGGACTTTGTTCCTGGACGAACTGGGCACGCTGTCGATGGCGGCGCAGGACCGGCTGCTGCGCGCGGTCGAATATGGCGAGGTGACGCGGATCGGCTCGTCGCGGCCGTTGCGGGTCGATGTCCGCATCGTCGCCGCGACCAACGAGCATCTGCCCGACAAGGTCGCCGCGCACCAGTTCCGCGCCGACCTGCTCGACCGGCTGTGTTTCGAGGTGGTGACGCTGCCGCCGCTGCGTGCGCGCAAGAGCGACATCATGGTGCTGGCCAATCATTTCGGGCGGCGCATGGCGGCCGAGATCGGCTGGAACGACTGGCCGGGTTTCGGGGCGGCGGCGACCGATGCGCTGATGGAGCATCGCTGGCCCGGCAATGTCCGCGAACTCCGCAACGTGGTGGAGCGCGCCGTCTATCGCTGGGACCGGGAGGGGCCGGTGGACGCGATCGAGATCGACCCCTTCCGCTCGCCCTATCGTCCGCAGGGCCAGTCGCCCGCCGCCGCGAAAAGCGAGGGGGCGGGGCAGGGGAGCGCCCCTGTGCCGCCCAACGACGGCGACGAGGTGGCGGCGTGCGAGGTCGGTCCGTCCGACTTCAAGTCGCGCGTGGCGCGGTTCGAGCGCGAGCTGTTGACCAAGGCGCTGGCCGACAATCGCTTCAACCAGCGGACGACCGCCGAGTCGCTGGGACTGTCCTATGACCAGCTTCGCCATGCGCTTCGTCGCCATGATCTGATCGGAACGGTTGCGTAACTCCGTTCGGGGAGCCATTTGAGACGCCCGGCGTTGCCACAGGCAAACCCCAAAGGAGCATTTACGATGGCTTTCGAACTGCCGCCCCTTCCGTACGACTATGACGCGCTGGAGCCGGTCATCTCCAAGGAGACGATGACCTTCCACCACGACAAGCACCATGCCGCCTACACCAACAAGCTGAACGAGGCGGTCGCGGCGGACTCGTCGCTCCAGGGCAAGTCGATCGAGGACATCCTGGCGACCATCTCGTCGGCCCCGGCGGTCGTCCGCAACAATGGCGGCGGCTTCTGGAACCATGACTTCTTCTGGAAGATCATGACCAAGCCCGGCACGACCCAGCCCTCGGGCAAGCTGGCCGAGGCGATCGAGGCGTTCGGCGGTCTCGACAAGCTGAAGGAAGAGTTCAACACCAAGGGCGCGGGCCAGTTCGGTTCGGGCTGGGCCTGGGTGATCGCGGATGCCCAGGGCAAGCTGAAGGTCACCTCGACCCCGAACCAGGACAACCCCCTGATGGACGTCGTCGCCGACAAGGGCACGCCGATCCTGGGGAACGACGTGTGGGAACACGCCTATTACCTGACCTATATGAACGACCGTCCGGGCTATCTGAAGGCCTGGTGGGACGTCGTGAACTGGGACGAGGCCGGTCGCCGGTACGAGGCGGCGGTCGCGTAATTTCGCGGCTATCCGGTTCGGATAAGGGAAAGGGCGGCTCCGCGAGGGGCTGCCCTTTTTGGTTTTGGTTCCTGTGCCCTGAAAATGTGCTCCACCCCGGCGAAGGCCGGGGCCCAGTTTCCACCAAGTCGAGGTTGTGCTGGAGCGGTGAGGGGGAGGCAAATGCCACCGGCCGCCATTGCCTCCCACGCGAAGTCTGACCGCGCCTCCCACCTCACCGCAACTGGGCCCCGGCCTTCGCCGGGGTCGTGCCGGGAGTGGGGAGGATCGTCACTCCACCGGCGGTTCGTCCACCTTGGCGGCGTCGGCATTCAGCCCATGCTTCAACAGCATCGGGATATTCGCGACGGCAAAGCCCAGCGTCAGCGGCATCGCGCCCCACAGCTTGAAGCCGACCCAGAAATCCCAGGTCGAGTTGCGCCACACCGCCTCGTTCAGCACCGCCATGAAGGCGAAGAAGATCGCCCAGTTGCGGGTCAGCTTGCGCCAGCCCTCGGGCGTCAGTCCCGAATAGACGCTGCCCAGCACCATCTGGATCAGCGGCCGCCCGGTCGCCAGCCCGAAGAACAGCATCGCCGAGAACATCGCATAGACGATGGTCGGCTTCATCTTGATGAAGCGCTCGTCGTGGAAATACAGGGTCAGCCCGCCGAACACGACCACCAGCGCGCCCGACAGCCACAACATCGGCGAGATGCGGCCCAGCTTCACCTTGCTGATGACCATCGACACCACGGTCGCCGCCATGAAGACGCCGGTGGCGACCAATACGCGGGTCAGCGGCCCCAGCGGCGCCAGGAAATTGACCGCGAAGAACAGGACCAGCGGGCCATATTCGATCCCTGCCTTCAGGCCGGCGCTCGCTTCCTTCTCGGGGGCGCTCATTTGCGGCCTCCCTCGATGCCTGCGATGATCCGGCTGACCTCGTTGGCGTCGAAGGGGCGCAGATCGGTCATGCCCTCGCCGACGCCGATCGCATGGATGGGCAGGCCGTATTTCTCCGCCGCCGCGACCAGCACGCCGCCGCGCGCGGTGCCGTCCAGCTTGGTCATGACCAGCCCGGTGACGCCCGCCACGTCCTTGAACACCTCGATCTGGTTGAGCGCGTTCTGGCCCGTGGTCGCGTCGAGGACCAGCAGGATGTCATGCGGCGCCTCGGGGTTGAGGCGGCCGAGCACGCGGCGGATCTTGGACAGCTCGTCCATCAGCTCGCGCTTGTTCTGGAGCCGCCCGGCGGTGTCGACGATCAGCACGTCGATGCCGGTCGCGGTCGCCTGCTTCACCGCCTCATAGACGATGCTGGCCGCGTCGCCGCCTTCCTTGCCCGACACGATCGGCACGCCGACCCGCTCGGCCCAGGTGGCGAGCTGGCCGATGGCGGCGGCGCGGAAGGTGTCGCCCGCCGCCAGCATCACGCCGTAATCCTGCTCCATGAACAGATGCGCCAGCTTGGCGATGGTCGTCGTCTTGCCCGACCCGTTGACGCCGATGACCAGGATCACCTGCGGACGGGGAAAGGCGTCGATCTCCAGGGGCGTGGCGACCTTGGCCAGCGCCTTTTCCACCTCCTCGGCGACGACCAGGCGGATGCCGAGGTCCTCCATATTCCGCTCGAAGCTGCCATCGGCCAGCCGGTTGCGGATATGGCCCGCCGTTTCGGGGCCGAGATCGGAGGCGATCAGCGCTTCCTCGATCTCGTCCAGTGTCTCCTCGTCGAGCCGTGCGGTGCCGAGCCCGGCGAGATTGCCGACCAGCCGGTCCGAGGTGCGACGGAAACCGCCGAGCAGCTTTTCGTGCCAGGAGGAGGAAGAACTCATGCCAATTGTCCGATCAGATGGGTTTCGGTCGCCGCCGTGACCCGAACGCGGGCGATGCTGCCCGGTTCGGCGGCGGGGGAAAAATGGATGTCGGCGAAGTCGGGCGCATGGCCGCGCGTGCCCGGCCGCTCGACCAGAACGTCGCGGGTCGCACCGACCTGGCGCGCCAGCCAGTCGCGGCGGCGGCGCGCGGCGGCTTCGCGAAGCTTGGCGGCGCGTTCGCGGCGCAGCGGGTGGGGCACTTGCGGCATCCGCGCGGCAGGGGTGCCGTCGCGCGCCGAATAGGGGAAGATATGCGCATGGACGATCCGACAATCGTCGATCAGCGCCAGTGTATCCGCCGCCATCGCCTCGTCCTCGGTCGGGAAGCCCGCGATCAGGTCCGCGCCGATCGCGATGTCGGGCCGCGCGGTCAGTAGCCGCTCGACGATCGCCACCGATTGTGCGCGGCTGTGGCGGCGCTTCATCCGCTTGAGGATCAGGTCGTTGCCCGCCTGGAGCGACAAATGGAGATGCGGCATCACCCGCGCCTCGCCGGTTACCAGATCGAACAGCCTATCGTCGATCTCGATCGAATCGAGCGAGGACAGGCGCAGCCGGGGCAGGGTGGGGACATGGGTCAGGATGCGTTCGACCAGCAGGCCTAGGCTGGGCTGGCCGGGCAGGTCATGGCCATAGCTGGTCAGATCGACCCCGGTCAGAACGACCTCCCGGTGCCCCAGTTCGACCGCGCGCGCGATGCGTTCGATCACCAGCCCGGCGGGCACCGAGCGGCTGGGACCGCGCCCGGTCGGGATGATGCAGAAGGTACAGGCATGGTCGCAGCCATTCTGAACCTCCACGAACGCCCGCGCATGGCCCGCAAAGGCGGCGGCCAGATGCGGCGCGGTCTCGACCACCCGCGACAGGTCGGCGACCAGCATGGGTTCGGCCGAGGCCCAGCTTTCGGGGCGCAGCTTGTCGGCATTGCCCAGCACGCGCGCCACCTCGGGCATGGCGGCGAAGCTGGCGGGGTCGATCTGCGCCGCGCATCCCGTGACCACGATCTGCGCATCGGGCCGCGCCTTGGCCGCGCGGCGGATCGCGGCGCGGGTCTGCTTGACGGCTTCGTTGGTGACGGCACAGCTATTGACGACGACCATGTCCCCCCGACCAGCGGCGAGCGCGCGGATCGTTTCGCTTTCGGCGATGTTGAGGCGACAGCCCAGACTGATGATCTCGGGCCCAGGGAGGGACGACATGATGGCCGATCTAGGGATGGATGAGGCACGTGTCCACGCGGAGACGCAGGACATTCTCGACTTCTGGTTCGCTCTGCCGCCCGAGAAGCATTTCGCGAAGGACGATGAACTCGACCGGATCATCGCCGAACGCTTCGGGGCATTGCGCGACCGGGTGCTGGCGACCGAGGCGATCGGCTGGCGCGACGATCCCGATACGCTGCTGGCCGCGATCCTGTTGCTCGACCAGTTTTCGCGCAATCTGCATCGGGGTTCTGCCCAGGCCTTTGCCGCCGATCCGCTGGCGCTCGACCTGTGCCTGACCGCGATCGATACGGGGTGGGAGGATCGTTATCCGGCCGAACGCCTGGCGTTCGTCTATATGCCGCTGATGCATGCCGAATCGCGCGCGATGCAGGATTTGAGCGTCGCCAAGTTCACCGAGCTGGGGCGCGAGACCAATCTCGCCTTCGCGCGGGATCACCGCGACGTCATCCGGCGCTATGGCCGCTATCCCAGTCGGAACGAGGCGCTCGGCCGGGCGACGACCGAGGCGGAGCGCGATTATCTCAGCCAGCCAGACGCGGGCTGGTAGGGGCGCTGGCGGCGATGCCGGCCAGCAGCCGCTTCTCCGCCAGCAACTGGCGCACCTGCGCCAGATCGAGCGGCGGGCCGTAAAGCGGCCCCTGGCCATGCGCGCAGCCGATCTCGCGCAGCCGCTCCTCGGTGCCGGCGTCGCGCAGCCCCTTGGCCGCGATCGGCAGGTGCAGGCTGTCGCCCAGTTGGACGATGGCGGTCACGATCGCGCTGCAATCGGGGTCGGCGATCATGTTGCGGATGAAGTCGGGGTCGATCCGCACCCGGTCGAAGGGCAGCGCGCGCAGATGGGCGAGGCTGGAATAGCCGCTGCCGAACGCGTCGAGCGCCAGGGCGATACCCTGGTTCTTCAGGCTGAGCACGATCGTCTGGGCCAGCGCCATATTGGCGAACAGCGCATGCTCGGTGATCTCGATCTCCAGCCGATGCGCGGGAAAGCCGCATTCGGTCAGCGTCTTGATGACCTTCTGTGCCAGCCAGGCGTCCTGGAACTGCGAGGCGGCCAGCGGGAAGGACAGGGTCAGCGACGGGTCCCAGTCGCGCGCGCTGGCCATGGCCTGTCGCATCAGCGCCAGCGAGACCTCGCCCGACAGGCCGCACGCCTCGGCGACCGGCATGAAGCGGTCGGCCGAGATACAGCCCAGCGTCGGATGATCCCAATGGCCCGACACCTCGAACCCGGTCAGGCGCGCGGTGCCCAGATCGACCTGCGCCTCGAAACGCGGGCAGATGTGGTTGTGCGCCAGCGCGATGCGCAGGTCGGCGATGATCGCGTTGCGTTCGGCCATCGCGCTTTCCATCGCGGGGTCGAACCATAGGGGCTTGCCGTCTCCGCGCGTCTTGGCGGCGATCAGCGCGAGATCGGCCTTGCGCACCAGCTGGTCGATCGTCGCCGACATCCCTTCGACCTGCGCCATGGCGATCGCGGCGCGGGGGGCGAGTTCCTGGTCGGTCAGCCGGACGGGCTGGCCCAGGCGGATCGCGAGCCGCTCGGCCAACCTGTCGATCCGGTCGCGGCCACGCGGCGCGACGGGTATGAGACAGCCGAAACAGTCGCCCTCGAACCGCGCCACTATCGCCTCGGACGGGGCCTCGTCGCGCAGGACCTTGGCGACATGCTGGAGCAGGGCGTCGCCCGCTTCATGGCCGAAGGAGCTGGCGATGGCGCGGAACCGGTCGATGTCGAGCAGGAGCAGCGCGACTCCGCGCTGGCGCCGATACGCCGTCGCGATCATCCGCTGCCCGGCGTCGTGGAAGAAGGGGCGGTTGGCCAGTCCGGTCAGCGGGTCGTGCTGGTCCGGCACACTCGTCCGGTTCGGACGCCTGGCGGGCAGGCGCCAATAGACGATGGTCAGCGCGATCGCGGCGGCGAACAGCACGATCTTGGCCGGGGTGTCATGGCCGAATTCGATCAGCAGGATGGCGATCGCGACCAGCAGCGCGCCACCCGCCACGGCCATGGCGAAGAACCGCGTCGAGGCGATCGGCTTGGCTGTGATGTCGGACGGACCCCGCATGGCGAATGGTTCGCATGTAAGGAGTGTACAACAGGTTAACGCCGCGATGTGGCGACCATGGCTTGCGCGCCTCCGGCTTTTGCCATAAGGACCCCGCCGAAGTTCCGTCGCGGAACGTGAAGAGAAGCGCCCAAGGGTGCACGCTGGCCGGCGAGGTTTCGCCCGCCGGCGCTTTTGCGTTTGGACGGGCGGCGTTGGTGTTTGAGCCCCGGTCCCCGGACCGGCGTAATGAGGTGAGGCGATGTTCGACAGCTTGAGCGATCGGCTTGGCGGCGTTTTCGACCGCCTCCGCGGCCGTGGCGCGCTGACCGAGGCGGATGTCCGCACCGCGATGCGCGAGGTTCGCGTCGCGCTGCTCGAAGCCGACGTCGCGCTGCCCGTCGCCCGCGACTTCGTCGACAAGGTGACCGAACAGGCGATCGGCCAGAACGTCCTGCGCTCGATCACGCCGGGCCAGCAGGTCGTCAAGATCGTCCATGACGCGCTGGTCGCGATGCTGGGCGCGGATGCCAGCGAGCTGCTGCTCGACGTGGCGCCGCCCGCCGTCGTGATGATGGTCGGCCTTCAGGGTTCGGGCAAGACCACCACCACCGCCAAGATCGCCAAGCGGCTGTCGAGCGGGGTGATGGGGCGCGAGCGCAAGAAGGTGCTGATGGCGTCGCTCGACGTCAATCGCCCGGCCGCGCAGGAGCAGTTGGCGACGTTGGGTACGCAGGTCGAGGTGTCGACCCTGCCGATCATCGCCGGGCAGCAGCCGGTCGAGATCGCCCGGCGCGCGATGCAGGCTGCCAAGCTCCAGGGCTATGACGTCCTGATGCTCGACACCGCCGGTCGCCTGCATGTCGACCAGGCGCTGATGGACGAGATGAAGGCGGTGGCGGACATCGCCCGGCCTCAGGAAATCCTGCTCGTCGTCGACTCGCTGACCGGCCAGGACGCGGTGAACGTCGCGACCAGCTTCTCCGAGCAGGTGCCGCTGACCGGCGTGGTGCTGACCCGCATGGACGGCGATGCGCGCGGTGGTGCGGCGCTGTCGATGCGCGCGGTCACGGGCAAGCCCATCAAGTTCGCCGGTGTCGGCGAAAAGATGGACGCGCTGGAAGCCTTCCACCCTGAACGGGTCGCGGGTCGCATTCTCGGCATGGGCGACGTCGTCAGCCTCGTCGAGCGCGCGGCCGAGACGATCCAGCAGGAAGATGCCGAGCGCATGGCCAAGAAGATGGCCAAGGGTCAGTTCGACATGGACGACCTGCGCGGCCAGCTTCAGCAGATGCGTCGCATGGGCGGCCTGGGCGCGCTGGCGGGCATGATGCCCGGCATGAAGAAGGCGCAAGGCGCGCTGGCCGAGGCCGGTGGCGACAAGATCCTGCTCCGCATGGATGCGATCATCACCTCGATGACGCCCAAGGAGCGCACCAAGCCCGAGCTGATCAACGCCAAGCGCAAGATCCGCATCGCCAAGGGTTCGGGCACCACGGTGCAGGACGTGAACAAGCTCCTGAAGATGCATCAGGAAATGTCCACGGCGATGAAGAAGATCAAGAAGATGGGCGGCATCAAGGGCATGATGTCGATGCTGGGCAAGGGCGGCCTTGGCGGCCTGGGCAATGCGCTGGGCGGTCCGCAGATGGGCGAGATGCTCAACAAGGCGGGCAGCAACGGCCTGCCCGGCGGTGGCCTGGGTGGTCTGGGCGGCGGCAAGCTGCCCGACGGGATGCCCAAGCTGCCCCCCGGCTTCGAGAATCTTCTCAAGAAGAAATAACCCCCGCGCCGGACGGAACGCCGGTAATTTTGAACTTTTACTCCAAGGACTGAAATATGGCTCTCAGCATTCGTCTGTCGCGTGGTGGCTCCAAGAAGCGCCCTTACTACCGCATCGTGGTGGCCGACGCCCGTGCGCCGCGCGACGGCAAGTTCATCGAGAAGATCGGCAACTACAACCCGCTTCTCGCCAAGGACAATGAGCAGCGCGTGCAGCTCGACGCCGAGCGCGCGAAGCACTGGCTGGCCAATGGCGCGCAGCCGACTGACCGCGTCGCCCGCTTCCTGGACGCCGCCGGTGTCCGTGAGCGCGCCGCGCGCAACAACCCGAACAAGGCGAAGCCCGGCGAAAAGGCCACCGAGCGCGCCGAAGAGCGTGCCGAGAAGCTGAAGGCCGCTCAGGAAGCCGCCAACGCTCCGGCCGAAACCGCCGAGGCCTAATCGGCCTTGATCCTGGATGGGCACCGGTCGGTCACGATCGGGCCCGTCCCAGGCATCGGAATGCGGGGCCATGCGTTCCCCCAAGCCCATGGCTTAGGAGAAGAGCATGACCCCGCCGACCGAACCCGATCCCCGGACCGCACCCAACGACCATGACGACGCGACCAACCAAGGCGTCTCCGCCCCCGACCCCGCCGAAGGCGGCGACGACACCCCCAACGGGGAAAGCGACTCCCCCAGCGGGTGAGCCGCACGTCACGCTGGCGGTCATCATCGGCGCGCATGGCATCACCGGCGAAGTGCGGTTGAAGGTCTTTGCCGACGATGTGTCGGCCTATCGCTCGTTCAACAATGGTGCGCTGACGCTGAAATCAGCGCGCGACGGCTCGAACGGTGTGATCGCGCGCTTTGCCGAGGTGACCGACCGCAATGCCGCCGAGGCGTTGCGGGGCACCGAGTTGACGGTGCCGCGCTCGGCGCTTCCTCCGCTGGAGGAAGGCGAATATTATCATGCCGACATTATCGGTCTTGCCGCGATCGCCAGCGATGGCGAGGAGTTGGGCCATGTCGCGCTGATCGAGAATTTCGGCGCGGGCGACGTGCTCGAGATCGAACGACCCGATGGCCGCCGCTTCATGGTGCCGATGAAGGTCGAGGCGGTGCCCGAATGGGATCGCGAACGCCTGATCGTGGAACGCGCCTTTATCGCCTGATCGGCTGTTGCCGGTCGAGCATGTTGCGGATCGTCGTGGCCGCGACCCCCGCCTCGCCCATGGCGTGGCTGATCTGATCCAGTCCCTTCACCACATCCCCCGCCGCGAACAGGCCGGGGACCGAGGTGCGTTGATGGTCGTCGACCTCCAGGCAACCGCCGGGGTCCGCCTTCGCGCCCGCTGCGATCGCCAGTTCCGACCGGATACGCGACCCCAGCGCCGGATAGACGCTGTCGAAGCGCATCCGCCCCCTGGCGGTGTCGAGCGCCAGCTGGTCTCCTTCGATCGCCCAGCCGCCGCACGGACCGTCGACCCGCGCGATCCCCGCATCGTCCAGCGCCTCGGCACAGGCGGGGTCGAGTGCATGCTCGGCCTCCGGGGCGATCAGCGTCACATCGCGGGTGAAGCCGCGCAGGAACAGCGCCTCGCGCATGCCGTGGTCGCCGGTGCCGATCACCCCGACCCGCTTGTCCGTGACCTCATAGCCATCGCAGACGGGGCAATAGCGGAGCAGCCCGCGCTCCAGCGCCGGGTCATGGACTTCGGGCAGCAGATGGCGGGGCCGGTGATTGACCACGCCGGTCGCCAGAAGGACGCTGCGGCTGTGATAGGTCGCGCCGTCGGTGATGACGCGAAAGCCCTTGTCCTGCGGCTGGATGCCGGTCACGCGGTGCGGGATGCAATGCGCGCCGTAACGTCGGGCCTGCTCGTACATCCGGGCAAGCAGCGCTTTGCCGCTGATCCCGTCGGGATAGCCCGCATGGTTATGGGTGCATGGGATCATCGCGGCCCGGCTCGATCCGCTGTCGAACAGGCGGATGCGCAGGTGATAGCGCGCGAGATAGATGGCGGCGGTCAGCCCGGCAGGCCCCGCGCCGATGATGATGCAATCGTCCATGGCGCAGCCAAAGCGCCACGTGGCGCAACGTTCCTTGGCGGGAAGGGCGGTTTGATGTATATACGTGGTGTATATACGGAGGCGATATGGGCAAGGATTATCAGGCCAAGGTCTTCCGCTCGGGCAACTCGCTCGCGCTGCGCCTGCCCGCCGCGCTGGGTCTGACCGAGGGGACCGAGATGACGCTGCGCGAAGAACAGGGGCGTTATGTGTTCGAGCCCATCCAGGCGCCGCGCAAGACGATCGACCTGACGGGGATCGCCGGGTCGATGCCGTGGCTGGAGCCGCTGGCGCGCGAGGAACGCGAAATGGAACCGCGCGAACTGGATTGGGACGGAAAGCTGCTCGGTCGTGATTGAGCCGCGCTATCTGCTCGACTCCAATATCTGCATCTATGTTCTGCGCGATGCAGGGGGGCGGGTCGCCCAGCATCTGGCGACATGCGAGCCCGGCAGTGCGGTGGCATCGGCGATCACTTATGCCGAAATCATGCGCGGGCTGGAACGTCATGGCGCGGAGGCGGTCGCGGCATTTGATCGCTTTTTCGAGCGTGTCCCGATATTGCCGTTCGACCGGCGTGCCGCATCTGCCTATGCGGCGATTCCATTCCGCCGGGGGCGGTTCGATCGATTGATCGGCGCACACGCCCTGGCGACCGGGCTGACGCTGGTGACCAACAACGAGGCCGACTTCGCCGACATCCCCGGCCTGACCATCGAGAACTGGACGCTGTGACCTTTCGCGCAACGATATTGACACTCTATCCGGAGATGTTTCCGGGACCGCTCGGGGCTTCGTTGGCGGGGCGGGCGCTGCGCGAGGATCGCTGGGCGCTGGAGACGGTGCAGATCCGCGACTTCGCGACCGACAAGCATCGCTCGGTCGACGATACGCCCGCCGGTGGCGGCGCGGGCATGGTGCTGCGCGCCGATGTGCTGGCGGCGGCGGTGGACTCGGTCGCCGACGACCGCCCAGTGCTGGCGATGACGCCGCGCGGGCGTCCGCTGACCCAGCCGCGCGTGCGCGAACTGGCGGCGGGGCCGGGCGTCACCGTGCTGTGCGGCCGGTTCGAGGGGTTCGACGAACGCCTGTTCGAGGCGCGCGGCATCGAACAGGTGTCGATCGGCGACTATATCCTGTCGGGTGGCGAGATGGGCGCGCTGGTGCTGCTCGACGCTTGCGTTCGGCTGCTTCCCGGCGTAATGGGCGCGGCTTCAAGCGGAGTCGAGGAAAGCTTCGAGAGCGGCCTCCTCGAATATCCGCAATATACCCGACCCGCCGAGTGGGAAGGGCGCACGATCCCTGAAGTGCTGCGATCGGGGGATCATGCGAAAATCGCAAAATGGCGTCATGCCAGGGCTTGCGAGGATACACGGTCAAGGCGGCCGGACCTTTGGGAACGTCATGAGGGCGTTCGGGTCGGTCGCCCTCTGGCGCGCGGCGACGATTGAGGAATAGTGTCATGAACGTGATCCAGCAGATCGAAGCTGAGCAGATCGCCAAGTTCAACGAGACGAAGAAGATCCCCGAATTCCGCCCCGGCGACACGCTGAAGGTTGGTGTGAAGGTCGTCGAAGGCGAGCGCACCCGCGTCCAGTTCTATGAGGGCGTCTGCATCGCCCGCGCGAACAAGGGCATGGGCTCGTCGTTCACCGTCCGCAAGATCTCCTTCGGTGAGGGCGTGGAGCGCGTCTTCCCGCTCTACTCGCCGAACGTCGACTCGATCGAAGTGGTTCGTCGCGGCGCCGTGCGTCGTGCGAAGCTCTATTACCTGCGCGGCCGCACCGGCAAGTCGGCGCGTATCGCCGAGCGTCGCGATCCGCGTCCGGCCAAGGGCACCGCTGCCGCCGAGTAATCGGTGCGGCGGACCGCTTGCGGTTCGACAGGAAAGGGCGGTGGCACCCCGGTGCCGCCGCCCTTTTTCTTTGTGCCAAACCGCCGCTCAGCCCGACAAAATACCGCCCTCCGTTCAGCCTGAGCGAAGTCGAAGGTCACGCTTCAACGCTCGTCGCCTCATGGGGCAAGGGTATCCCTTGGCCTTCGACTTCGCTCAGGCTGAACGGGGGGATTGGTAAGGGGCGTTAGCCCCCGAAATTATACAGCCACATCTTAGGCTCGCCGGTGGGGCGGGGCGTGCCGTCCAGTCTTTTGGCGGTCATGATCCGCACGGGCTTCAGGATCATCTGCCCCTTCATCGCGTCCAGCCCGCCGCCCGAGGGCTTGGCGAGGATCTTCTTCACCGTGTCCATGCCCGCCACGACCCGGCCGAACGCGGCATAGCCCTGATAGCCGGGACGCGCGTCCATGCCCGGCGTGGGGCCGACCGTGATGAAGAAATTGCCGCCCGCCGAGTCCGGCGACTGCCCCCGTGCCATCGAGATGGTGCCGTCGAGATGCTTGATCCCGGTCTTCGCCGTCGTCTCGAGCGGGAAGGGCGGCAGGATGCGCCGCGCATCGGTGCGGATGCCGCCCTGGACGAAGCCCTCCTTCGGGTTCCGCTTGTCGCGCGCGGTGCGGTAGAAGACCGTCCCGTCGAACCGCCCGTCATCGACATAGGCCAGGAAATTCTTCGACGTCGCGGGCGCGTGGCGCGTGTCGAGCGCGACGACGATCGGCCCTTCGGAGGTGTTGATCTGCACCCGGACATAGCCGGGGCGGGGAACATTCTGGTTGGCGGGCGCGGCGGCGATCAGCAGGGCGACCAGCGGGAGCAGACATTTCATCCGCCGGGGATTATCGCCCCCGGCCGCGATTGTGGAGCCCAAACCCGTGGGATGCGCCGAGTGGCGGCGCCGATCAGGCGGTCAGATCGCGCATGAAGAACTGGTTGTGCGGACTGGGCTGGTAATCGGCAAAGGCCTCGCAGGATCGGAAGCCCGCGCTGCGATACAGCGCGACGGCGGGCTGGTAGGGCGGCGTGGTTCCCGTTTCCAGGCTGATCCGATCATAATCGCGGCGCTGCGCCTCCGCGATGACATGGTTGAGCAGCGCACGGCCGATGCCCCGGCCCAGAAAGCCGGGCGCGACCCGCATGGATTTCACTTCGCCATGCCGGGCGTCCAGTTGCTTCAGCGCGGCGAAACCGGCCAGCGCGGGGCCGTCCCAGATCGTCCAGAAGGAGATACCGGGATCGGCCAGCGCCGAGGCGTCGAGCGCGAAGGAAAATTCCTCCGCCTCGCCGCGCATATCGCGCAGGTGATAGGCGAGCAGATCGGCGACATGCGGTGCGGTCGGATCGTCGAGGCGGATATCCATGGCACTCCCCCGGGTCTGGCGTGCGAGAAGGCTGATGGGGGCAGTCTATCGCGGTCCGGATGGGGGCGACAGGCGATGGCCCACAAAAAAGCCGCCGACCGGGTGGTCGACGGCTTTTCCGTTTCGCGGCGTCCGACCCTTACTGATCGAGGAAGCTGCGCATCTTGCGGCTGCGGCTGGGGTGCTTCAGCTTGCGGAGCGCCTTGGCCTCGATCTGGCGGATACGCTCGCGCGTCACGCTGAACTGCTGGCCGACCTCTTCCAGCGTGTGGTCGGTGTTCATGCCGATGCCGAAGCGCATGCGCAGCACGCGCTCCTCGCGCGGGGTCAGGCTGGCCAGGACGCGGGTGACCGTTTCCTTCAGATTGGCCTGGATCGCCGCATCCACCGGGATGACCGCGTTCTTGTCCTCGATGAAGTCGCCCAGGTGCGAATCCTCCTCGTCGCCGATCGGCGTTTCGAGGGAGATCGGCTCCTTGGCGATCTTCATCACCTTGCGCACCTTCTCCAGCGGCATGGAGAGGCGCTCGGCCATCTCTTCCGGGGTCGGCTCGCGGCCCTGCTCGTGCAGAAACTGGCGGCTGGTGCGGACCAGCTTGTTGATCGTCTCGATCATGTGGACCGGGATGCGGATGGTCCGCGCCTGGTCGGCGATCGAGCGGGTGATCGCCTGCCGGATCCACCACGTCGCATAGGTGCTGAACTTGTAGCCGCGGCGATATTCGAACTTATCGACCGCCTTCATCAGGCCGATATTGCCCTCCTGGATCAGGTCCAGGAACTGCAGGCCGCGATTGGTGTATTTCTTGGCGATGGAGATGACGAGGCGCAGATTGGCCTCGACCATTTCCTTCTTGGCGATGCGGGCCTCGCGCTCGCCCTTCTGCACCATGTTCACGATGCGGCGGAATTCGGTCAGCGCCATGCCGGTCTGCTGCGAAATCTCGGCGATCTCGCTGCGGATGCGGTCGACGGTCGCGGCTTCGTTGGACGCGAAATTGCCCCACTTCTTGTCGAGCCCGCGCACCGTGTCGAGCCAGTTCTCGTCCAGCTCGTGACCCAGATAGCGGTCGAGGAAGTCCTTGCGGTTGACCTTGTGCCGCTCGGCCAGACGCAGCATCTGGCCGCCCAGCGCGGTCAGGCGGCGGTTGAAGGCATAGAGCTGGTCGACCAGGAATTCGATCTTGGCGTTGTGGAACTGGACGCTCTCGACCTCGGCGGTCAGCTCCTCGCGCAGCTTGTGATACTTGCGCTCGTCCGCCGCCGACAGCTCGCCGCCCAGCGCCATGGCTTCCAAGCGCTGCTGCTGGACCTTCGAGAATTTCTTGTAGATGTTCGTGATGTTGGCGAACTTCTCCAGCGCCTGCGGCTTGAGCGTCTCCTCCATCTGGGCGAGGCTGAGGGTGTTGTCCTCTTCCTCGTCCTCGGCGCGCGGGCCACGGCGTTCGCCGCCCTCGTCATCTTCGTCGATCGAGGGTTCCTCGGGCTCTTCCTCTTCCTTGAACTGCGGACCGGCGTTCTTGGCGCTGATCTCGCCATTGTCGTCCTCGTCCTCCTCGCCCAGATTTTCCGGGCCGGCGTCCTTGGACAGCATGGCGTCGAGATCGAGGATCTCGCGCAGCTGCATCGTGCCTTCGTTCAGCGCGGTCGACCAGTCGATGATCGCGTTGAAGGTGATCGGGCTTTCGCACAGCCCCAGGATCATCGTGTCGCGACCCGCCTCGATCCGCTTGGCGATGGCGATCTCGCCCTCGCGCGACAGCAGCTCGACCGCGCCCATCTCGCGCAGGTACATGCGGACCGGATCGTCGGTGCGATCGACGGTTTCCTTCTTCTTCGCCTCGGGCTGGGGGCCGGAATCGACGTCGCCATCGCTGGCCTCGGCGTCGTCGGCCTCCTCCTCGGACTCGCCGTCCTCGCCCTGCTCCTCATTCTCGACGATATTGACGCCCATCTCGTTGAGGGCGGCCATGATATCCTCGAGCTGGTCGGAGGACATCTGGTCCTGCGGCAGCGCCTCGTTCAGCTGGTCATAGGTGATGTAGCCGCGCTTCTTGGCGCGCGCGATCAGCTTCTTGATCGACGCTTCGTTCAGGTCGATCAGCGGCGCATCGCCCGTTTCCGTGGTATCGGTCGTATCCGCCGCCATATTCGCCTTCGCCATCAAATGCCCTCGGGTCTCAATGCCCGGCCTCTTTCACGCACGCCGCCGGTTTGGCAAGCGGGTGAGGGGGCCATGCGTAATTTTCCAGTGTGGGCGTGGGTCGCCCAATAT
This sequence comes from Sphingomonas sp. 1185, assembly GCF_040544655.1. Taxonomy (NCBI): domain Bacteria; kingdom Pseudomonadati; phylum Pseudomonadota; class Alphaproteobacteria; order Sphingomonadales; family Sphingomonadaceae; genus Sphingomonas; species Sphingomonas sp. 1185. Next base: position 11,242 of record NZ_JBEPKL010000037.1, on the reverse strand, counting down.
GCCCCGGATATGGGGCGCGGGGGTAGCCGTATCAAGCGGCCTCCCCGGCTTGCTTGTCCGCCAGGTCGCGGGCTGCCTCCAGCCAGCGATAAAGCTGGTCCAGCGATTGCGCATGGGCGGCGTGGCACCGCGTCTGTTCGGCGAAGCGATCCTCGGTCATGTCGGCGCGGAACGCCTCGACCGCACGCTCGCGGTTCGCACGCGTCTCGCTTTCCTCCAGCATCACCTCGATGACCTTTTCCAGATCGCGCACGGCGATGGCGGGATCGGACATCTTGCTGAAGAAGCTGAAGGCGAGGTCGCGGGTATAGTCGCGCGCGTCGATCGGGTGGACGTCGGTGGTCGCCATGATCTGTTCGATCAGGCTCTCCGCCTTGGCGGCGTCCTTGCGCGACAGATGGGGATCGTTGACCGCCGCGTCCAGCAGATGATGCCGCCAGTCGTTGAGATAGCGGTCGCCCATGTCCAGGCGGCTGATCTCGTCCATATAGCGGCACAGGACATGCGGATAGCGCATCAGCCCCAGCAGCACCGCGCGCTTCAGGCTGTATTCGACGCCGCGTCCGACATGGCGATTGGCCTCGGCCACCGCCTGGTGCACCGCCGCCGCATTGACCCGCCGGATGCCGAATATGTCGAAATAGCGCGACATCAAGGCGCGCTTATATTCGTAGGCCAGGTCCTTGTGCGGAATCTGCTGCGCCAGTTCCTCCAGCCGCTGCTTCAGCGCGGCGCGCCCCTCGGGCGTGTCGGTCTGCGCCTGTGCGATCTCGGCCTGCCAGAGCAGGTCGCTGAGCGGGGTGGCGCGGGTGAGTACCGCCTCGAAGCCTGCCGCGCCCTTTTCCTGGACCAGATCGTCGGGGTCCTGGCCTTGCGGCAGGGTGACGAAGGAGAGGCTCTTGCCCGGCTGGAGCAGGGGCAGCGCGCGGTGCGCGGCGCGGATCGCGGCCTTCTGCCCGGCGGCATCGCCGTCGAAGCACAGGGTTGGCACGTCGACCATGCGCCATAGGCGCTCCAACTGGCTCTCGGTCAGCGCGGTGCCGAGCGGCGCCACCGCCTCGGCGATCCCCGCCTGGGCCAGCGCGATCACATCCATATAGCCCTCGACCACCAGCACGCGGCCGGACTTGCGCACGGCAGGCGCGGCGCGGTCGAGATTGTAGAGCGTGCGCCCCTTGTCGAAGAGGGGGGTGTCGGGCGAGTTGAGATATTTGGGCTCGCCCTCGCCGATGATCCGGCCGCCGAACGCGATCACCCGGCCGCGCGCGTCGCGGATCGGGATCATCAACCGGCCGCGGAACCGGTCATACGGGTCCTTGCCATCGACCTTGATGAGCAGCCCGCACTCGATCAGCGCCGGATCGCCATAATCCTTCAGCGCGGCCTTCAGCTTGCCCCGGCTGTCGGGTGCGAAGCCCAGGCCGAAGGCGCGGGCCGTCTCGGGCGTCACCCGGCGGCGGGTCAGCAATTCGCGGGCATCGCCGCCCGACAGGCCACCCAGCTGTTCGGAGAACCAGGCGGCGGCGTCCGCCATCGCATCGTGCAGCCCCTTGGCCCGCTCCGCCTTCTGCGCGGCGCGGCGGTCCTGCGCGGGGACTTCGAGCCCGGCGGCCTGCGCCAGTTCCTTGACCGCATCGATAAAGGGCAGGCCGCGCTGGTCGGTCATCCAGCGAATGGCATCGCCATGCGCCGAGCAGCCGAAACAGTGATAAAAGCCCTTGTCGTCGTTGACGTAGAAGCTGGGCGTCTTTTCGTTATGGAAGGGGCAGCAGCCCTTATATTCCCGGCCCGCCTTTTGCAGCTTCACCGTCTTGCCGATCAGCGCCGACAGGCTCGTGCGAGCGCGAAGCTCGTCAAGGAATTGCGGGGTCAGGCTCATGGCGTCCGCGCGATTATAATGAGTAGCGAAAGAGGGGGTTTTTGGCAAGGGTCTGGGTGGGGTGGATGGTTCGGGTTTGCCCTCCCCTCGATCCCCTCCCGCTTGCGGGAGGGGAAGCACATTTGGCGGAGGACAATTCTCTCCGCCGAGCGTTACAGGCTCCCCTCCCGCAGGCGGGAGGGGCTGGGGGAGGGCCTTTCCGCAAGCGTGCGCTCAATAATTGCAACAACGCCCTCCAGATTACCAAGAACGTCGTTGTTCCAGAAGCGGACTACCCGCCAGCCTTGGGCGTCGAGATAGCGGGTCCGGGCTTCGTCGTAAGCGGCTTGAGCGTCGTGCTGGCCACCATCGACTTCAACGATCAGCTTTTCCGATCGGGCGGCGAAGTCGGCGATGTACGGGCCGACCGGCACTTGGCGATTGAAGCGAACGCCTGCGACCTGCCGTCTCGACAAGGCCCGCCACAATCTGCGTTCGGCATCGGTCGGGTTTAGGCGAAGTTCTCGCGCCTGCCTCGTAGGGCGGTTTTCGCGGAAAGGTCGGGGGCCCTCCCCTCGGTCCCCTCCCGCCTGCGGGAGGGGATGCGGACTTTGCGGAGCGCAATCCTCTCCACGAAACCCGACAGGCTCCCCTCCCGCAGGCGGGAGGGGTTGGGGGAGGGGACCACGCTCGCGATCAGAACGATCCACCAGCCCCACTCCCCCATCACATCACGCCAACGCCGCCTTCACCAGCCCGCTGGCCTTGCTCATATCCAGCACCGCCGCATGGCGCGCCTTCAGCTCGGCCATCACCCGGCCCATGTCCTTCATGCCCGACGCGCCGATCTCCGCCTTGATCGCCTCGATCGCGGCCTTGGTCTCGTCCTCGGTCAGCGTCTGCGGCAGGAAGCGTTCGATCACCGCGACCTCGGCCTTTTCCTGGTCGGCCAGTTCCTGGCGACCGCCCTGTTCGTACATGGCGATCGATTCGCGGCGCTGCTTGACCATCTTCTGGAGCACTTCGATCACGACCATGTCGTCATCGGCGGGCGCTTCGCCGGTGCGGAGTTCGATGTCGCGGTTCTTGATGGCGGCCTGGATCAGGCTGATCGCCGCGCGGCTTTCCTTGTCGCCAGCCTTCATGGCGGCCACCTGCGCGGCCTTGATGTCGTCGCGAATCATGTTTTGTCCGTCTTGTCTGAAAGGCGGAGACGATAGCGCCCCGAACCGATCACGTGAACCGGTTGACGCGACGCCCGTATGGCCCTAGCGGACGCCACTTAGCGACATTGCAGACATTTTAGCAGGAGTGCCCGCCGATCATGGCCGACGCCAAGCCATTCGCCATGCCCGAAAAGCCTGAAGGCGCCACGGGCGTTCTCGTTCTGGCGAACGGAGACGTGTTATGGGGGCGCGGTTTCGGCGTCGAGGGTGATGCCGTCGGAGAGGTGTGCTTCCACACCGCGATGACCGGCTATCAGGAGATCATGACCGATCCGTCCTTCGCCGGGCAGATCATCACCTTCACCTTCCCGCATATCGGCAATGTCGGGGCCAATCCCGACGATATCGAGGCGGACGCGCCGCACGCGCTGGGCATGATCGTCCGCGAGGACCCGACCGCCTCGTCCAACTTCCGCGCGATGGAAAACCTCGCCGGATGGATGGCGCGGCACAACCGCATCGGCCTGGCGGGCATCGACACCCGCGCGCTGACCCGCCGTATCCGTGCGGCTGGCGCGCCCAATGGCGTGATCGCGCATTCGGCTTCGGGCGAGTTCGACATCGCCGCGCTGCTCGAAAAGGCACGCGGCTGGCCGGGGCTGGAGGGCATGGACCTCGCCAAGGACGTGTCGACCGAGCTGCATTATGGCTGGGGCGAGACGCGCGAGGGCGGGTTGTGGCGGCTGGGCTTCGGCTATGCCGGTGCCGAGGGCGAGGATCGCCCGCACGTCGTCGCGATCGATTATGGCAGCAAGCACAACATCTTCCGCAACCTGGTCCAGGCCGGGGCGAAGGTGTCGGTGGTCCCCGCCACCGCCTCCTACGAGGATGTGATGGCGCTGAACCCGGACGGCATCTTCCTGTCCAACGGCCCCGGCGATCCGGCGGCGACCGGCGAATATGCCGTGCCGGTGATCCGCCAGTTGCTCGATACGGGCAAGCCGCTGTTCGGCATCTGCCTGGGCCACCAGCTTCTGGGTCTGGCGGTCGGCGCCAAGACCACCAAGATGCACCAGGGCCATCGCGGTGCGAACCACCCGGTCAAGCGCCTGTCCGACGGTCTGGTCGAGATCACCAGCATGAACCACGGCTTCGCGGTCGAGCGCGAGACGCTTCCCGCCAATGCGCGTGAGACGCATGTGTCGCTGTTCGACGGGTCGAATGCGGGCCTGGAACTGACCGACCGCCCGGCCTTCTCGGTCCAGTACCACCCAGAGGCTTCGCCGGGGCCGCAAGACAGCTTCTATCTGTTCGAGCGGTTTGTCGGCGGCTTGAGGAAGTAAACATGAAGCCATGGCCGCATGGCCTTGCGATTATCGGCTGCACGGGCTTGGTTTTGCTCGCGATGCCTATGGCGGGAGGTCTGTTGCTTGGCGGGATGTTGTGGCTTGCATCTGAGCGAACGATTTATGGTCGTTCCCTGTCACCAGACAAATGGCACGAAGCCAGAGCGCAATTTGATGATTGTGGCGCGCCTTGTGGCTGGTCGAAAGCGGTATATGTGAAGCAATGGTGGCTGCCTGGAACGTCGCCATGGTTCAGTTGTCGCGCTTTTGTAGGTGATGGGACAAGCAAGGTTAGGTTGGCCTGGCTGTCAAATGACAAGCTATTAATTAGTCACGGATTTTCGTCGGACCATGTCTTCGGTGTCCAATCCTGCGGATCGGTGAATGTTAAAACTCGCTTTGATCGCACCCTGATTTCGGAAGAACCATAAAATGCCAAAACGCACCGACATCTCCTCCATCCTCGTCATCGGCGCTGGTCCGATCGTCATCGGTCAGGCGTGCGAGTTCGACTATTCGGGCACGCAGGCGATCAAGGCCCTGAAGGAAGAGGGCTATCGCATCGTCCTGGTCAATTCGAACCCGGCAACGATCATGACCGATCCCGAGCTGGCCGACGCGACCTATGTCGAGCCGATCACGCCCGCCGTCGTCGCCAAGATCATCGAGAAGGAGCGCCCCGACGCGGTCCTGCCGACCATGGGCGGCCAGACCGCGCTGAACACCGCGCTGGCGCTGTTCCATGACGGCACGCTGGAGAAGTTCGGCGTCCAGATGATCGGCGCCGATGCCGAGGCGATCGACAAGGCCGAGGACCGTCAGAAGTTCAAGGTCGCGATGGAGAAGATCGGGCTGGAATCGGCCCGCTCGGCGATCGCGCATTCCGAGAAGGAAGCGCTGGAGGGGCTGGAGAAGGTCGGCCTTCCAGCCATCATCCGCCCCAGCTTCACGCTGGGCGGCACCGGCGGCGGTGTGGCGTACAACCGCGAGGAATTCATCGCGATCGTCCGCGCCGGGCTCGACGCCTCGCCGACGACCGAGGTGCTGATCGAGGAATCGCTCCTCGGTTGGAAGGAATATGAGATGGAGGTCGTGCGCGATCGCAACGACAATTCCATCATCATCTGCTCGATCGAGAATATCGATCCGATGGGCGTCCATACCGGCGACTCGATCACCGTCGCGCCCGCGCTGACCCTGACCGACAAGGAATATCAGATCATGCGCAACGCCAGCCTGGCGGTGCTGCGTGAGATCGGCGTGGAGACGGGCGGCTCGAACGTGCAGTTCGCGGTCAATCCGAAGGACGGCCGTCTGATCGTCATCGAGATGAACCCGCGCGTGTCGCGCTCGTCGGCGCTGGCGTCGAAGGCGACCGGCTTCCCGATCGCCAAGGTCGCGGCCAAGCTGGCGGTCGGCTATACGCTGGACGAGATCGAGAACGACATCACCGGCGCGACCCCGGCTTCTTTCGAACCGACGATCGACTATGTCGTCACCAAGATCCCGCGCTTCGCCTTCGAGAAGTTCAAGGGCTCGGAGCCCGTCCTCTCGACCGCGATGAAATCGGTCGGCGAAGTGATGGCGATCGGCCGCAACATCCATGAATCGATGCAGAAGGCGCTGCGTGGGCTCGAGACGGGCCTGAGCGGCTTCAACGATGTCGAGCATCTGGTCGGCGCCCCGCGTGCGGAGATCGAGGCGGCGCTGGCCAAGGCGACCCCCGACCGGCTGCTGGTCGCGGCGCAGGCGCTGCGCGAAGGCTTCACCGTCGCCGAGGTCCATGCGATCGCCAAATACGATCCCTGGTTCCTGGAGCGGATCGCCGAGATCGTCGCCGCCGAAGCCGAAGTCATGCAGAACGGCCTGCCGCAGGATGCGGCGGGGATGCGCCGCCTGAAGGCGATGGGCTTCTCCGACAAGCGGCTCGCTTATCTGGCGCTGCAATCGGCGAACCTGCGCGGCATGGATCGCGGCATCGCGCGCGGCTCAGGGCTCATCCACGAGGTCGTCAAGATGATGACCGGCGGCGTGACCGAGCAGGAGGTGCGCGAGCATCGCCAGAAGCTGGGCGTGCGTCCGGTCTTCAAGCGGATCGACACCTGCGCGGCCGAGTTCGACGCCAAGACGCCGTATATGTACTCTACCTATGAAGCCCCGACCTTCGGCGAGCCCGAGGACGAGGCGGTGCCCAGCGACCGCAAGAAGATCGTGATCCTAGGCGGTGGTCCGAACCGGATCGGGCAGGGTATCGAGTTCGACTATTGCTGCTGCCACGCCTGCTTCGCGCTGGCGGATGCGGGCTATGAGACGATCATGGTCAACTGCAACCCGGAAACGGTCAGCACCGACTATGACACCTCGGACCGGCTCTATTTCGAGCCGCTGACCGCCGAGGACGTGCTCGCCATTCTCGACGTCGAGAAGTCGAAGGGCGAGCTGGTCGGCGTGATCGTGCAGTTCGGCGGCCAGACCCCGCTGAACCTCGCCCGCGCGCTGGAATCGGCCGGTATCCCGATCCTGGGTACCAGCCCCGACGCGATCGACCTGGCCGAGGACCGCGAGCAGTTCGCGGCTTTGGTCGACAAGCTGAAGCTGCTCCAGCCCAAGAACGGCATCGCGCGCAGCCGTGAGGAAGCGCTGATCGTCGCCGAGCGCGTCGGCTATCCGGTGCTGATGCGCCCCAGCTTCGTGCTGGGCGGCCGCGCCATGGAGATTGTCGACGGGCCCCAGCAGCTGGAGGATTATATCCAGACGGCGGTGCAGGTGTCGGGCGATGCCCCGGTCCTGATCGATCAGTATCTGCGCGATGCGATCGAGGTGGACGTGGACGCGATCTGCGACGGCGACCAGGTCGTCGTGGCGGGCGTGCTCCAGCATATCGAGGAAGCGGGCGTCCATTCGGGCGACTCGGCCTGCTCGCTGCCGCCCTACAGCCTGTCGGCGGAGATCATCGCCGAGATCGAGCGTCAGGCCGAGGCGCTGGCGCGCGGCCTGAACGTGCGCGGCCTGATGAACATCCAGTTCGCGGTGAAGGACGGCCCAGAAGGCTCCCGGGTCTATCTGATCGAGGTCAACCCGCGCGCCAGCCGCACCGTGCCCTTCGTCGCCAAGGCGATCGGCACCCCCATCGCCAAGATCGCCGCGCGCGTCATGGCGGGCGAGAAGCTGGCCGACCTGCCGCAGATCGATCGTCACATCGATTATTATGCGGTCAAGGAAGCGGTCTTCCCCTTCGCGCGCTTCCCCGGTGTCGATCCGGTGCTGTCGCCCGAAATGAAGTCGACCGGCGAGGTCATGGGCATCGACCCCGACTTCACCACCGCCTTCGCCAAGTCGCAGCTGGGCGCGGGCACCGTCCTGCCGACCAGCGGCGCGGTCTTCATCAGCCTGAAGGACGGCGACAAGGAACAGATCGTTCCCGCCGCCCGGATGCTGGCGGAGGCGGGCTTCGCGATCGTCGCGACCGGCGGCACCGCCGATTATCTCGACCGCGCAGGGGTCTCGGTCGAGAAGATCAACAAGGTGGCGCAGGGACGGCCGCATATCGTCGACCGGATCAAGGACGGCGGCATCACCCTGATCTTCAACACCACGGAAGGGTGGCAGAGCCTGAAGGACTCCAAGCCGATCCGCGAAGCCGCGCTGGGGCAGAAGATTCCGTACTTCACCACGGCCCCCGCCAGCATCGAGGCGGCCAAGGCGATTGCGGCCGCAGGCACCCGTGGTCTTGAAGTACGTCCCCTGCAATCCTACTATTCGCGTTCGCACAACTGATCCCGACATGAGAACATGATGTGCTGGCGGACCGCTTTCCCGGTTGGGAGGGCGGTCCGTACCGGGAATGCGTATGGAAGTGGGGACTAGGATTATGGCGACCGTCGAAAAGATGCCGATGCTCCAGGAGGGCTATGACAAGCTCACCCAGGACCTGCGGCGTCTGAAAGAGGAACGGCCGCTGATCGTCGACGCGATCGAGGAAGCGCGTGCACACGGCGACCTGTCCGAAAACGCCGAATATCATGCGGCCAAGGAACGGCAGGGCCAGGTGGAGGCGACGATCGCCGACATCGAGGACAAGCTGAGCCGCGCGCAGATCATCGACCCGAAGGACCTGTCGGGCGACAAGATCGTGTTCGGCGCAACCGTCACGCTGCTCGACGAGGACGACAAGCCGGTCAAGTACCAGATCGTCGGCCAGACCGAGGCGGACGCCAAGACCGGCCGGATCAGCTATAACTCGCCGCTCGGCCGTGCGCTGATCGGGCGCAAGCTGGACGAAGAGGTCGAGGTGACGGTGCCGTCGGGCGACCGCTATTATCTCGTCAGCAAGATCGAATTCATCTGATCCGATGAATTGGGCAGCGGCACGCGCGACGACGGCCATCGCGGTCGTGACGGCGGTCGTGTCGCTGTTGCTGATCATCACGGGGCTGGTGCCCGAGGCGGCGATCGGGGCGGGTTTCATCCCGTTGCGGTTCGAGGGGGCGGCGCTGCCCCCCGATCTGGGCTTTGCGGTGCCGACGCTGCTGACCCCGCTGACCGCCACGCTGATCCATGGCGGTTTCGCGCATATCGCGTTCAACCTCGTCATGCTGGTCTATTGCGGCGCGCAGGCCGAGCGGGCGCTGGGCGCGCGGGGGATAGCCGTCCTCTACGTCGTCGGCGCCTATGCGGCCGCGCTGGCGCAATATTTTCCCGATCCGGGTTCCGCCTCGCCGATGATCGGGGCGAGCGGCGCAATCTCGGCGATCGTCGGCGCCTATGCGCTGCTCTTCGGGCAGCGTCGGGCGACCCGTGGGATTGCCGGGCTGTCGGCCGAGTTCACCCATGTCCTGTGGCTGGCGGCGGGGTGGATCGGCATCCAGCTGCTGCTGGGCTTTGCGGGCATGGGGATGGGCGCGATCGCGGTGGGCGCGCATATCGGCGGGTTCATCGCCGGGCTGGTCTTTGCAAAGCCGCTGCTGCTGTGGCGCTATCGTAACGCCTGAGCCGGGCCAAATCAGTCTGGTCATAGTAGATGCGCCACGCACCCAGCGCGCGCATCAGCATCGCTCATAGCGAACGGAGCGGGGGACTGCGGCCGAGCCCCCGATCGGCCTGGGCGAAGTCGAAGGCCATGCCCCCGACCTCGCCCGGCAACCCGGATCAACCCAGCGTAGGCTCGAGCAGGCGGTGCAGGTGCACCACGACGAACTTCATCTCCGCATCGTCCACGGTGCGCTGCGCGGCGGCGCGCCAAGCCTTTTCGGCGCTGGCATAGTCGGGGAACACGCCCACCACTTCCAGCGCGGAGGGATCGACGAAATCGAGGGTCTGCGGATCGCTGACGCGGCCGCCGAACACGAGGTGCAGCTTGCTCATGGTGTCTCCTGATGGGGTTTGCCTGTCCCTAGCGACAAGCGCGGCCGGATTGAAGATGCTGTTTCGCATCGCAACGCTTTGTCATGTCCGTTGGCGGGGGAAGGTGACAGGGGCGCCCCTGTCATTCTAGAAGTTGGGAATGAACCAGATCGCCGCGCCCGCTTCGCCCGTCGCCTATGATGTCGTGATCGTCGGCACCGGCCATGCCGGGGCGCAGGCGGCGATCGCGCTGCGCCAGGAAGGCTTTGGCGGCACGATCGCGATGATCGGCGAGGAAGCCTATCCCCCCTATGAACGCCCGCCCTTGTCCAAGGAGTATCTGGCCGGGGACAAGCCGTTCGAGCGTATCCTGATCCGCCCCGAACGCTTCTGGGACGAACGCGCGGTGACGCTGCGGCTGGGCGAGCGGGTGATCGCGGTCGATGCCGAGGCGCGGCTGCTGACGACCGAGGCGGGGGCGATGGTCGAATATGGTTCGCTGATCTGGGCGGCGGGCGGCCATGCGCGGCGGCTGACCTGTGCGGGGCACGACCTGGCGGGGGTGCACGGCGTACGCAGCCGCGCCGATGTCGATCGCCTGATCGCCGAGCTTCCGGCGGTGCGCGAGGTGGTGGTAATCGGCGGCGGCTATATCGGGCTGGAGGCGGCCGCAGTGCTGACCAAGTTCGGCAAGCAGGTGACGATCGTCGAGGCGCAGGACCGGGTGCTCGCAAGGGTCGCGGGCGAGACGCTGTCGCGCTTCTACGAGGCCGAGCACCGCGCGCATGGCGTCACCGTCCGGCTGAACGAGAGCGTCGCCTGTATCGAGGGCGAGACGGCGGTTTGCGGTGTAAGGCTGGGCGACGGCACGGTGCTGCCCGCGCAGATGGCGATCGTCGGGATCGGCATCGTCCCCTCGGTCGAACCGCTGGTCGCGGCGGGGGCGGCGGGCGACAATGGCGTCACCGTCGATGCGCAGGGGCTGACCAGCCTGCCGCATGTCTTCGCGGTCGGCGACTGTGCGGCGCATGCCAATGGCTTTGCGGGCGGGGCGGTGATCCGGCTGGAGTCGGTGCAGAACGCCAACGACCAGGCGACCGTCGTGGCGCGGACGCTGGTCGGGCGCGAGGTCGCCTATCATGCGGTGCCGTGGTTCTGGTCCAACCAATATGACCTGAAGCTGCAGACGGTCGGGCTGTCCACCGGGCATGACCAGGCCGTGCTGCGCGGCGACCCGGCGACGCGCAGCTTCTCGATCCTGTATCTGCGGGAGGGGCGGGTCGTCGCGCTCGACTGCGTCAACGCGATGCGCGACTTCGTCCAAGGCAAGCCGCTGGTCGTGGACGGCGCGGTGTTGCCCGCCGAAATGCTGGCCGACTCGACCCAGCCGCTCAAGGCCCTCTGGCCCAAGCCCTAGGGCCGATCGCCATTCATCGATGCCTTTCCTTCCCTCGCCCCTCGCAGAGGGGAGAGGGTTGCGCAGACTTGGCCTTTGCGAGAGCAAAGGCTTAGTCGGAGCTGGGTGAGGG
>NZ_JBEPKL010000036.1:0-38216 GCF_040544655.1 Sphingomonas sp. 1185 | reverse complement strand
CGCTACTCGCTACGACCGCCGCATCATCCACTTCACCGGCTTCGTCCACCTCGCCGCCGCCATGATCTGGCTACGATGAATGTCGATCCGGCCTAGGGGCTACTCACTCTTGGGTGTCCTGAACTGCCGTTCTCTCTGTCAGGCGGCTGCTCAAGCCGGATCGCGCTACAGGGCCTTCGTAGACCTGAACTGCTGGATTTGCGCGGATAAATGCGCGTTTGAAGCCGCTGCGCCGGACTGACCAAGGCTCCATGTGTCATTTCAACCGGTATTTCAGCCGAAATGGCGCATTGCATAGGATGCGACGCGCCGATTCGATGCCGGATTTACTCTGTCAGGACGCTGCATTCAAAAATGCGGCGCGATATCGCGCGACCAACTGCCTCGACTCGACCGTTGGAAACCGGAAAAAGTTCGAAATGTCTCCTACTAGCGGAGCCACCGGCGCTGTCTTTCCCCAGACAGCGCCAGCATGACGGATCAGCCGTCGATCACGTGCGGAACGAACCTCGCCGTGTTCGAGGTGATCAGCCCGTCCTCGCGGATGCCCATCCCGACCGCCGCGCCGTCGACCACCCAGCTGCCCAGGACCGGAAAACATCCCGGCACCGTCTCCGGCAGGCGATAGAGCGACTGGTACACATAGCCCTCCTCGCCATATTCGCCCTTCGTCTCGGCGATGATGTCGCCCGCGCGGCGGATCGAGACATTGGCGCCTTCGCGCGACAGGAGCGGCTTGGCCACCGCATCGCCGTCGGGGATCGCGAAGCTGGCGGCCAGCAGGTTGGGATGGCCCGGAAACAGGTCCCACAGGACCGGCAGGATCGCCTTGTTCGACCAGATCATCTTCCAGATCGGTTCGATCCATAGCATGTCGCCGCGCGCCAGATTGTCGAGCAGATGCGGCGCGAAATCCTCATGGACCAGCCATTCCCACGGATAGAGCTTGAACAGCGCCTCGATCCGCATGTCCCCTTCGTCGACGAAACAATGGTCGTCATGGTGCCAACCGATCCGCTCCATCAGGATCGGCACGGTCGTAATTCCCGCCGCCTCGGCGGTATCGCGCAGATAGGCCGCCGTGATCGCGTCCTCGCCCGCCAGATCGGCGACATGCGCGACGTGCAGGGTGGCGGGCAGATCGGGGGCGATCTCCGCCCAGCGCGCGACCAGCGCTTCGTGCAGGCTGTTGAACTGGTCCAGCCGGGGGAAGCATTCCTCCTTCCACGCCCATTGCACCACCGCCGCCTCCAGCAGCGAGGTCGGCGTGTCGCAGTTGAACTCGAACAATTTGGGGGCGTCCTGCCCGTCGAAGCCCAGGTCGAACCGGCCGAAGTTCAGCCCCGGCGGCTCGGCGTCCCAGGCTTCGCGGATCGGATCGTGGAACACCGGCGGAATGCCGAAGCGCGAGAGCAAGGCAGGCTCGCTGACCACCGCGTCGCCCGCCGCCAGGAACAGCCGATAGAGTTCGGTCGTCGCCGCCTCGATCCGGTCGATCTGCGCGCGAGTGAAGCGGTAACAGGCGCTCTCGTCCCAATAGGGGCGCTCCCTGCCCTCATGCCAGATCAGGCCGAGCGCCTCGACCTTGGCCTGCCAGTCGTGGCGCGGCGTCAGGCTCTGGCGGATCATGCGTGGATGCTGCCGAAATGGCTGGCCGAGGATCCGAACCCGCCCCGGCTGACCGCCGCCGCGCGGGTCATCGCGCTGCCCGCCGGGGCCGTCACATAGCGGCCGCCGGGCGCGGCGCGGAAGCTGCCGCCCGTCGCGCGCTCGCCATAATAGGGAATGGAGCGGCCGCGGCCCAGAAAATACCAGAAGGCCCCGCCCCCGCTGCCCACGCGGTGCTGGCGGCATCGATCGTCGGGGAGGCGCGTACCCTGCGCATCGGTGCAGATGGCGGTGTCGTTATCGGCGGTCCAATTGTCGTCCGCCTTGGACCGATTGCACCCGCTGGCCAACAGAACCGCCGCGAGCGCCGTCGTACATCTCAGATCAAAAGCCATGAATTCCCTCCCTACTGCCATCATGGGCCAGCAGGGCCGGTCTTGGCTAGCGCTACCGCGAGCGCATCGGCGAGAATGCGGTGGCGGCGACCGTCATGGCCGCCGCCCTCCCATCGATCAGCGGCAACGGACCTTGCCGCGATCGATCGACCGCCCGAGCAGCGCGCCGCCGCCCGCGCCGAGCAGCGTGCCCAACGTGCCGCCGCCGATGACATTGCCCAGCACGCCGCCGCCGACCGCGCCTATGACCAGCCCGGTGGTGCCGTCATTGCGCTTGCAATAGGTGCGGCCATCGCGCCCCCGGAAGATCTGGTCGTCGCGGGTCAGGCGACGTTCGCGGTGATTGCCGCGACGATAGTCGCGCGACGCATCCCAGTCGTCGCGGTCGCCATGCCAGCGATAATCGCGCTCCTGCGCGACGGCGGGCGTGGCGGCGATGGGGGCGGCAACGGTAACGACGGCCAGAGCGGCGAGCATGGCTTTCACGGCAGGTCTCCTTATCCTCGAGCCCGCACAACGCACATCAACGTCACCCGTTCAATTCGGCCCGCCCCGGGCGGAGGCTGGCATCGATCCGCACGCTGGGGCATTGAGGATGGATGCGCCAAGCCACCACGATATTGACCGTCGACACCCATGGTCAGGGCCTGACCGACATCACGCGCAGCGTCACCGCCTGGGTTCGCGAGCAGCCCATGGACGAAGGGCTGCTGACCCTGTTCTGCCGCCACACCTCGGCCTCGCTCATCATCCAGGAGAATGCCGCGCCGGAGGTCCGGACCGACATCCTCGCCTATTTCGCGCGCATCGCGCCCGAGGACCGGCATGCCTATGCCCATGACGACGAGGGGCCCGACGACATGCCCGCGCACCTGCGCGCCATCCTGACCGGGGTGCATCTGTCGGTGCCGCTGATCGGCGGGCGGCTGGCGCTGGGGACGTGGCAGGGCATTTATCTGTTCGAACACCGCCGAGCACCCCATCGTCGGCAGATCTCCATCCATATGGCCGGTCTGTGACGCACAATTCATCGCGGGAGCCAAACCGTTCATCGACCGTTCTGCCGGGATAGGGTAAACCGATTCCAGCTACAGGGCTGTTGCCGTCCGGCCCGGCCGTGCGGCAAGGAAAGGAAGAAGTGTCCATGCAATTCGGTCGGAAGATCGCGCTCGCGCTGGTCGGCGCCAGCACCCTGATGGTCGCGGGATGCGCGACCGAAACCACCTACCGCCCGGCGACGGGAACGGGCTTCTACCGCACCGGCTATTCCGATCAGCAGCTGGAACCCGGCCGCTTTATCGTCAGCTTCGCCGGCAACACGGTGACGTCGCGCGACACGGTCGAGCGTTATCTGCTGTTCCGCGCGGCCGAGCTGACGCTGGCCAATGGCTATGACTATTTCGTGATGGCCGACCGCGACACGCAGCTGCGGTCGCGCACCTATTCGACCCCCGGCGCGTTCGGGCCGGGCTTTGGCGGCTGGGGCGGCGGATGGTGGGGTCCGTCGTGGCGCTATTATGGCCGCGGCTTCGGTTGGCGCAGCTGGGACCCGTTCTGGGGCGATCCCTTCTTCGGCAACAACATGGATATCAACACCATCGACCGCTACGAAGCGACCGCCGAGGTCGTGATGCGCAAGGGGCCGATCCCGCGCGACAATCTGCGCGCCTTCGATGCGCGCGCGATCGTCAACACGATCGGGCCGACGGTGGTGATGCCCAAGTAAAACGGGCTGATCGCGACCGAATGGGGCGGCTGCCTGCTGGGCGGCCGCCCTTTTTTGTGCCTCGGGGACTCCCGCCCGCCAGCCCGGCGAATGGGGGTTTCGATCGAAGCAGGTCCCAGGCTGCTGGCTAGCGCAGCTTGGGTGAGGGGTCGAGCGAGCCCAAAGGCTCGCGCGCTCGCCAAGCGAGCGCCCACCCCTCACCCAGCTCCGACTAAGCCTTTGCTCTCGCAAAGGCCAAGTCTGCGCAACCCTCTCCCCTCTGCGAGGGGCGAGGGAGGGATAAGGCATCGTTGCATGTCGATCGGCGCTGGGGCGACTGGACATGAAAAAGGCGGCGGACCGAAGCCCGCCGCCCCTCTTTTCATTCGGCGGGAGGACGGATCAGACCGTCACCGCGCCGTGGCAATGCTTGTACTTCAGGCCCGAGCCGCAGGGGCACGGCGCGTTGCGGTTCACGCGGCCTTCCCACTGGGCCGGGTCGGTGCCCAGGTCCATGCCCTCGGGCTGAGGGATCTGCATCGGCGGCATTTGCGGCTGGAGCAGGCCGCGCGCGGCGGCGTCCCAGTCGTTGCTATTGTCCTCGCCGGTGAACGGATCGAAGTGCGAGGTGAAGAAGTCGGGCAGCTCGGGGAGTTCGGGCGGCGCCTGGATCTGGAACTGGGCATAGGCGATGGTGCGCGTCACATCCTCGCGGATATTGTCGAGCATCCGCTGGAACAGCGAAAACGCTTCGTGCTTATATTCGTTGATCGGCGTCTTCTGCGCATAGGCGCGCAGGTGGACGACCTGGCGCAGCGCGTCGAGCGTCGCCAGATGCTCCTTCCAGTGATGGTCGAGATTCTGGAGCAGGATCGACTTCTCGACGCTGGTCCAGGTCTCGGGCTCCAGCTCCTTGGCCTTGGCCTCGACCATCGCGTCCGCCTCGGCGGTCACGCGCTCCAGCACGATCTCGGGGTCGATCGCTTCCTCGGCCAGCCAGGCGTCGATCGGCGGCTCCATGTTGAGCAGGTCCTTGAGCTGCTGCTTCATGCCCGCGACGTCCCACTGCTCGGGATAGCTGTTGGGCGGGCAGGCGGTGCCGACGATCGCGTTCACCGTCTCGGCGCGCATGTCGGCGACGACCTCGCCCACCGTCTCGGCATCCATGATGTCGGCGCGCTGCTCATAGATGACCTTGCGCTGGTCGTTCATCACGTCGTCATATTCGACGACCTGCTTGCGGATGTCGTAGTTGCGCGCCTCGACCTTCTTCTGCGCGGTCTCGATCGCCTTGGACAGCCACTTGCTGCCGATCGCCTCGCCATCCTCGATATTGCTGCGCATCATCTTGGCGAACAGCGTGTCGGGGCCGAAGATGCGCAGCAGATCGTCGTCCAGGCTGAGATAGAAGCGCGACAGGCCCGGATCGCCCTGGCGACCCGAACGGCCGCGCAGCTGGTTGTCGATGCGGCGGCTCTCATGCCGCTCGGTGCCGAGCACGAACAGGCCGCCCGCCTCCAGCACCTTCTGCTTCTCCTCGGCGATCTCGGAGCGGATGCGGGTCGCGGCGGCGTCATAGTCCGGCGTGCCCTCGACCAGCTCGGGATGCTCGTCGAGCATACGGAATTCGAGGTTGCCGCCCAGCTGAATGTCGGTGCCGCGACCCGCCATGTTGGTCGCGATCGTCACCGCGCTCAACCGGCCCGCCTGCGCCACGATATGCGCCTCCATCTCGTGATAGCGCGCGTTCAGAACCTTGTGCGCCACGCCTTCCTGGGTCAGGAACTCGCTCAGCAGTTCCGACTTCTCGATCGAGACGGTGCCGACCAACACCGGCTGGCCCTTGGCGGCGTGGTCGCGGATCTTCTTGGCGATCGCCAGGAACTTGTCCTGGGTGTTCTTGTAGAACTCGTCCTCCTCGTCGACGCGCGCGATCGGCAGGTTCGTCGGGATGGTGACGACGTTGATCTTGTAGATGTCGTAGAATTCGCCCGCTTCGGTCGCGGCGGTGCCGGTCATGCCCGAAATCTTCGGGTACATGCGGAAATAATTCTGGAAGGTGATCGAGGCCATGGTCTGGTTCTCGGGCTCGATATTGACGCCCTCCTTCGCCTCGACCGCCTGGTGGAGCCCCTCCGACCAGCGGCGCCCGTCCATCATGCGGCCGGTGAACTCGTCGATGATGACGACCTTGCCGTCCTTCACGATGTAATCGGTGTCGCGCTTGAACATCATGTTCGCACGCAGCGCCTGGTTCAGATGGTGGACGACCTGGGTATTCTCGAAATCGTAGAGATTCTCGCCCTGGAGCAACCCGGCCGCCTCCAGCAGGCGCTCGGCGCGCTCGGTGCCGTCCTCGGTCAGGATGATCGACTTCTGCTTCTCGTCCTTCTCGTAATCGTCGGCCGTCAGCTGCTTCACGATCGCGTCGACGCCGATATACAGCTCGGACTTGTCGTCGGTCGGGCCCGAGATGATCAGCGGGGTGCGCGCCTCGTCGATCAGAATCGAGTCGACCTCGTCGACGATCGCGTAGTTGAAGGGGCGCTGCACCATCGAGGAGCGCTCATACTTCATATTGTCGCGCAGATAGTCGAAGCCGAACTCGTTGTTCGTGCCATAGGTGATGTCGGCGTCATAGGCCGCGCGGCGCTGGCCGTCGTCGAGGTTCGGGATGATGGTCCCGGTGGTCAGGCCGAGGAAATTGTAGATCCGGCCCATCGTCGCGGCGTCGCGGCTGGCGAGGTAATCGTTGACGGTGACGACGTGCACGCCCTTGCCGGGTAGCGCGTTCAGATAGGTGGCGAGCGTGGCGACCAGCGTCTTGCCCTCGCCGGTGCGCATCTCGGCGATCTCGCCGCGATGCAGGACGATGCCGCCGATCATCTGCACGTCATAGTGACGCTGGCCCAGCACGCGCTTCGCCGCCTCGCGCACGGTCGCGAACGCCTCGGGCAGCAGGCTGTCGAGCGTCGCGCCCTGATCGAGCTGCTCGCGGAACTTCACCGTCTGCGCGGCGAGCTGCGCGTCGGACATCGCCTCCATTTCGGGCTCGAACGCCGCGATCTTGGCGAGGGTCGGCTTGAGCGACTTGACGTAGCGGTCGTTGGACGAACCGAACAGGGACTTGGCGAGGCCGCCGAACATAAGCGATTTCCTGACTGAAATATCGTGAGATAGGCGCGCCGCCGCCGAAAGGCCGGGCGCGCGCGACTGCAATGGCAAGGAAGGGGGTCGGCCGGGGCCGACGCCGGGGCTATTCGCGCCGACGGCCCATGAAGATCGCGGCGACCGGCCGCGGCGCGGTCGCCCGGAACAGCGCAAGCGGCTGAGCACTGGCGACCAGCGTGGCCAACGCCTGCACCGGCCGGGTCGCGGCGCGCGCGACGGCGGCCTGCTTGGCGGCCGCCACGATGCTGCACTCGGCCACGACGCCCCGCGCCTCCTGCCCACGCGCACTCGCGCCCACGCCGGTCAGCGCGGACAAAAGGGCGGAAAGGAGCAGAAGCAGGTTCATGCGAGGCTTGTCTTAGGCAGATACGCGCGGCGCGTCCATCCGTTGCATGGTCCGGCACGCCTCGACATTCATCGTACCTCCGTCGGCAGGCGCGGCAGCTCCCAGCGGACATTGAAACCGCGATAGATGCCGCGCACCGCCTGCCCCTTGTCATCGCGGGCGGGTTGAAACCGGACATGGCCCACGACCATGGCGCAGGTCGCTTCATCAAGCACCGCATGACCGCTGCTTTCCAGGACCTCGCATCGGGTCGGGCGCCCGTCCGGATCGACCAGGACCGCAAGGCTCGAACGCCCCTCCCACCCCTGACGCATCGCCTCATCCGGATAGGAATCGGGTCCGAAAGCGGCGGCCGGATTGCCCAGGATGCGCGGCGGGACGGCCGGAACCGGAAGATCGCGGGGCAAGCTCCCCAGACCGCCTTGCCGGCTGCGTTCATAAGCCCATTCGATCGAGAACGACGTCAGGACGAACAACAATATGGCAAGCACGCCGACCAGCGCCAGCACGCCATTTCGCAGCCCGCGCCCTGCCCCCCACATATCGCCCGTCCCCCGATCCCGACGATCGCCATCAAAGCCGCCGCCCCGATCCGGGTCAAGCCGATGGAAGCGCTTGCCCCTGCCCCCCGCTCGGTTATGTAGCTGGCCCCCATGAGCACCGCCACCTCGCCCCTCGCCCAGCCCTTCCCCGCCCTGCCCGCGATCGACGGCGTGACACTGCGCGTCGCCCGCGCGCGGTACAAGAATTGGGACCGTTGCGACCTGACCTTCGTGACGCTGCCCGAGGGGACCAGCGTGGCGGGCGTGCTGACCACCAGCAAATGCCCCAGCCCGGAAGTCGAATGGTGCCGCAAGGCGCTGGTGCTGGGCCAGGCCCGCGCGCTGGTCGTCAATGCGGGCAATTCCAACGCCTTTACCGGCCATCGGGGCCGTGCCGCCGTCGAGGCGATCGCCGCGCGCACCGCCGCCGCGATGGAGTGCCAGCCCTCGGACGTGTTCGTCGCCTCGACCGGCGTGATCGGCGTGCCGCTGCCTATCGACAAGGCCGAGGCGGGCCTGGACGCCGCCTTCACCGCCGCGCCCTGCGGGTGGGAGGACGCCGCCGCCACGATCATGACCACCGACACCTTCGCCAAGGGCGCGACGACCACCGCCATGGTCGATGGCCGCACGGTGACCCTGGCGGGGATCATCAAGGGATCGGGCATGATCGCGCCCGACATGGCGACGATGCTCGGCTTCATCTTCACCGACGCCGCGGTCGAACCCGAATTCCTGCAACGCGCGCTGAGCGCCGCCAATGGCCGCAGCTTTTCGTGCATTACGGTCGATGGCGACACCTCGACCAGCGACACGGTGCTGGCCTTCGCCACGGGCAAGGCGGGCAATGCGCCGCTGTCCGATGACGACAGCGACGGCGCGGACGCCTTCCGCGCGGCGCTGGCCGATCTGTGCCACCAGCTCGCGCTGCTGGTCGTGCGCGACGGCGAGGGCGCGAGCAAGCTGATCGAGATCCGGGTCGAAGGCGCCGAGAGCGACCGTTCGGCGCACCGCATCGCGATGTCGATCGCCAACTCGCCGCTGGTGAAGACCGCGATCGCGGGCGAGGACGCCAATTGGGGCCGCGTCGTCATGGCGGTCGGCAAGGCGGGCGAACCGGCCGAGCGCGACAAGCTGTCGATCCGCTTCGGCGAGACTTTGGTCGCGCGCGAGGGCCTGGCGGTCGAGGGTTATGACGAGGCGCCGGTCGCCGCACATCTGAAGGGTCAGGAGATCGCGGTCGGCGTCGACCTGGGCCTGGGCGACGGCGCGGCGACGGTCTGGACCTGCGATCTGACGCACGGCTATATCTCGATCAACGCCGATTATCGGAGCTGACGCCCATGCTGACCATCTGGGGCCGGATCAACTCGCACAACGTCAAGAAGGTGGTCTGGCTGGCCGAGGAAATGGCGCTGGCCTATGACCGGCGCGATGTCGGCGGCCCGTTCGGGATGGATCAGGCGTACCGAGCGCTCAATCCCAACGCTCTGATCCCGACGATCGAGGATGACGGCTTCGTCCTGTGGGAGTCGAACAGCATCCTGCGCTATCTCGCGGCCAACCATGGCGGCGAGGCTTTCTATCCGATCGATCCGCAGGCGCGAGCCTCGGTGGAGCGGTGGATGGACTGGGGCTTCACCTGGGCGGATGCGATCCGGCCGATCTTCTTTCAGATGGTGCGCACCGCCCCCGAGGCGCGCGACATGGCGCTGATCGAACGGAGCGTGGCGCGGGCAGCGGGGCTGTCGGCGATCCTGGACGATGTGCTGGGGCGGCAGGAATGGCTGTCGGGAGCTGCGTTCGGCATCGGGGATATTCCCGTCGCGGCCTATGCGAATACGTGGTTCCAGCTGCCGGTGGAGCGGCCTACGCGACCCAATCTGGAGCGCTGGTATGCGGCGTTGCAGGACCGCGCGCCGTTTCGCGATGTGGTGATGATCCCGCTGAGTTGATCGGCGGCGGGCGGTGGTCTCGGTGAGACCCCATGCCCTCCCCCATCCCCTCCCGCAAGCGGGAGGGGCGTGCCTTTTCGAGCAGCGCTGAACAAAAAGCCCCTCCCGCAGGCGGGAGGGGTTTGGGGAGGGCATGGGGCCTCGCAGAGACCGTCCCATGCCCGTTCAGTGGGCGCTATGGATTGCTTACAGCGCGCCTTCGAGCCAGGCCTTGATCCGGCCCTTGGGCTCGGCGCCGACCTTAGTTGCGGCGGCCGCGCCGCCCTTGAACAGGATCATCGTCGGAATACCGCGCACGCCGTAACGGCCGGGGGCGTCGGGATTGTCGTCGATGTTCAGCTTGGCGATCGTCACCTGCTCGCCCAGTTCCTCGGACAGTTCCTCCAGCGACGGGCCGATCATCTTGCACGGTCCGCACCATTCGGCCCAGAAATCGACCAGCACCGGCTTGTCGGAGTTCAGGACGTCCGCCTCGAAGCTGGCGTCGGTGATCTGCTTGGTTGCCATGTTCACTACACTCCTTGAATTGTCACCCATCTAGGGCGCGGGCCTCGGTGGCTCAACCACCGAGCGGCAAGCTTTGCTCCCGGTCGCGATAGCCGGGCTTGTGCGCGGCGAGCAGCGCGTCGGGCACCGGGACGAGCCGGGGCCCCGCCGTATAGAGCAGCGCCACCGACACGCGCTTGCCGGGAAAGATTACTTCCAGCGCGGCGGCATAGCCCGCCATCTGCGCCAGATGGAACACCGGCACGTCGTCGATGCTCCCCGGCGCGCGCCGCCCGGTCTTGTAGTCGATCAGCCGGACCTCGTCGCCGTCGATCAGCAGCCGGTCGACGCGTCCCGACACGACCAGGCCATTGGCCAGCGTCGCCGCGATCGGTGCCTCCGCCAGCGATCCCGGCCCGAACAGCGGCGCATAGGCCGGATCGTCCAGGATCGCGAACACCGCCTGCGTCACATCGGCGCGCAGGCCCGCATCCTCGACCCCGGCGGCCTGGGCGAGCCAGCGCTCCGCCGCGCCGCGCCGCGCCTCCGGCGCGACCGGGGGCAGGCGTTCGAGCAGACAGTGGATCAACCGCCCCCGCTCCGCCGCCGCGCGCATCGCGGGGGTGGGCGGCGGATCGGCCACCATATCCTCGCCCAGCTGCGACGGCGCGAGCGGGCGCGGCGGGCGCGACTCCTGCGGCGCGGGCCGGTGGACCCAGTCGGGCAGCGCGACATCCTCGCGCCGGGTCGCGACGACCACACCGGGGCGCGGCGCGACCGGCTCCTGCGGCCTGCGCCCCAGGAAGACGCGCGACCGGCCGTCGCCCGGCTCGACCTCCGGCACACCCAGCGCGGTCATGGCGCGGGCACAGGTCGCGTACCAGCTGTGCATCGGCGGCACGCCCGCCGCGCGCTTGCCCAGCGCGCCCGCCACCACCAGCTGCTCCTCCGCCCGCGTCGCCGCGACGTAGAAGAGCCGCCAATGCTCGGCCAGTTCGCGCGCGGCGATCTCGGCGGCCACCGCGTCGAGCGGCCCGCCGCGTTCCTCGGCGCGCGGCGGAAAGACGGGAATGGGCTGCGCGCCCGGCTCGGGCGTCCAGCGCAGGATTGAGCGTGGGCTCGCCGTGGGATCGGCGGTGGCGTCGGCCAGGATGACCAGCGGCGCCTGCAACCCCTTGGACCCATGCGCGGTCATCACCCGCACCGCGTCCAGCGGCGCGGAGGGGTCGCGCACGATCTCGACATCGCCCCGGTCGAACCAGTCGAGGAACCGTTGCAGCGAGGGCGTCGTCGTACTCTCGAAGGTCAGCGCGGCGCCCAGCAACTCCTCGATCGGGTCGCGCGCCTCGGTCCCCAACCGGCGGATCAGCTTGCGGCGGCCATCGAGCGGCCCCGACAGCAACTCCTCGAGGAACTGATAGGGCGTCGACACGTCTGCGCGCGCCAGCATCTGGCGAAGCGGCGCGAGGTCCTCGGCGGGCAGCGTCCGGGTGAGATGCGCCCATAGCGCACCGCGCGCCCGGTGCCCCGCCGCCATCAGCCGCTCCTGCGACCAGCCGATCAGCGGCGACACCAGCAGCGCGGCCAGCGACAGATCGTCCTCGGGCTGCAACACGAAGCGCACCGCCGCCAGCAGGTCCTGCACCGCCAGCGGCGCGTTCAGCCGCAGCCGGTCGACGCCCGCCACCGGCACCCCCTCGGCATAGAGGCGCGCGACGATCAGCGAGGCGAGGTCGCCGCGCCGCTTGACCAGGATCATGATGTCCTGCGGCTCCAGGCGGCGGCCCTTGCTCTCCAGCATCACGCCATCGTCCAGCCAGCCGCGCACGGCGCGCGCGATGTCGGTGGCGACCTTGCGCACCGCATCGTCGATCCAGCCTTCCTCGTCCTCGTCACTGCCCCCCGCCGCGACCGGCGGCCACAGGGTGATGCGACCGGGACCCTTCACCTCGCTGGCGTGGCGCTCCACCGCATGCCCCATGCCCATGCCGGGTTCGCCCAGCGCCTCGATCGCGGCATCGACGAACTCCAGGATCGGCGTGGTCGAGCGGAAGCTGTGGGTCAGCGACAGCTGGTTGAACGGCAGACCGCGTTCGTCCTCGGGCCAGTCGTCATCGCCCGCCACCTCGTCCGCACGGCGCGAGAAATGCAGCTCGGCCGCCTGGAAGTTGATCGGGTCGGTCCCCTGGAAACCGAAGATCGCCTGTTTATGGTCGCCGACGGTGAATAGCGTCCGCGTCGAGGGCGCGTAGAGGCCACGCCCGACGAAGAACTCGTCGGCCAGCGCGCGGACGATCCGCCACTGGTGCGCATTGGTGTCCTGCGCCTCGTCGATCAGGACATGCTCGGTCACCTGGTCGAGCTTGTAGCGGACCCATTCGCCGATGCCCGGCCGCTCGAGCAGATCGACGGTGGTGCGGATCAGGTCGTCGAAATCGACCGCCCCGATCGCCCGCTTCGACAATGTATAGGCCCGCGCATAGTCGCGCCCCACGGTCAGCGCATCGGCGAGCAGGTCGGAATGACGCGCGCGGGCGGCGAGGCCCAGCAGGTGACGGCACGCCTCGCCCAGTTCGCGTGCCATATCCTCATAATCGGGATCGGCATCGGTCAGCTTCTTGGAGGCCTTGCGCGGCTCACCCTTGGCGGTGAAGACCGTGCCCATCATATCCTCGAGCCCGGCGACGCGACCCGCCCGGTCGCTGCCCAGCCAGCGTTCCATCGCCGCCGCCGCCTTCTCGCCGGTCGCGGTGCCCCAGGCGCGGTTCGCCCCCGCCAGCCGGATGACGGCATCCTCGTCGATATCCTCGACACCGTCCGCGATCGCTTCGTCGATATCGCCCGAAGGCAGGTCGAGCGCACGGCGCAACCAGGGCTGGATGCCGGTGGGCAGCGCCTCCAGCGCACCGGGCGCGCGCGCACAGGCGGCCAGGAACGCCTCCGCCCCGCCCTCGCCCAGCCGCAGCGACAGCGCGCCGACCGTCTCGACCGGGCCAGCCCGGCCTTCGCGCTCGGCGGTCTCCAGCATCCGCGCCAGCGCCTCGCGCGCCAGCACAGCCTCCTCGCGCGCCTCCAGCGGGCGGAAACCGGGGGCGAGGCCCGCCTCGACCGGAAAGGCCGCCAGCAGCCCCTGGCAAAAGCCGTGGATGGTCTGGATACGCAGGCCGCCGCCCGGCGCGTCGAGCACGCGCGCGAACAGCGTCCGCGCCCGCTCGCGCAAGGCGGGGGTCGCCTTCTCGCCCAGCGCCTTCAGATCGGCGAACAGATCGGTCTCGGGCATCCGCACCCAGGCGGCAAGGCGACCGTTGATCCGCTGCGCCATCTCGGCCGCGCCCGCCTTGGTGAAGGTCAGGCACAGGATCGCCTCAGGCGCGACCCCGCGCAGCAACAGACGAAATACGCGCGCGGCCAGCACCTGGGTCTTGCCGGTGCCGGCCGATGCGGACAGCCAGACATGCGCGGCGGGGTCGCTGGCGGCGGCCTGATCGCCCTTCAGCGGGGGCAGGTTCGCCATGGGGCGGGCGCTCATGCGAACTTGCCTTCCCGGTTCGCGGGCGCAGAAACAGTTTTGCCCAGAGTTGAGGTCATCCCTTGCACTTCGACTTCGCTCAGTGCGAACGTAAGATGGGATATGGGGCGACGATCCCTTTCGCTCCGTTCAGCCTGAGCGCAGTCGAAGGCCACGCGACCACGCTCGCCCCAGTCCGGGGATCTGGCCAGCAGATGTCGGGGTCCAAGTCCCTCCCCCGCTACCACCGACGCTTCACCGATCACGGCCATACCATTCATCCCGCCGCATCAGCTGGTCATACTCCGCATAAGGCGCATATTCGGGCACCAGTTTGGCGGTGAACGGCGCGTCCCCGGTCAGCCATTGCCCGGCCGCCTCGGCGAAATTCGACGCCGCGATGGCGACGAACTCGTCAGTGCGGATCCGCTCGCGCTTGCCGTCGGGGTCGACCGGGGTGGCGATATAGCCCAGCCCCTCGCGCCCGCGCCCCAGCGACCAATATTCGAAACCGCCCGCCTTGCCCGACACGCCCTCGAAACCGCCGCGCTCGGCGATCAGGCCCAGCAGCCCGAGTTGCAGGCTGAACCCCTCGCGCACCGCTGTGGTGGAGGGCGGCTTGCCGGTCTTATAGTCGATCACCACCAGCGCGCCGTCCGCCGCCTTGTCGATCCGGTCGAACCGTCCGGTCAGGGTGACGCCCGCCAGCTTGGCCTCGCCCTTGCCTTCCGCGCTCAGGACATGGCGGCCCTCGGCGGCCTTGGCGGCGACCTCGGCGGCGATCCAGTCGATCGCCTCGATCAGACGCGGCTGCCACAGCGCGCGCATCATCGGATGGGTCCGCTGGTCGCGCAGCATCGCCAGCGCACGCGGGCGAAGCGCCGAGACGTCGCAACGGTCCTCCTTCCACCACATCTCCAGGATGTCGTGGACGGCGGTGCCGCGCCACGCCGCGCTGGGATCGGCATCGACCGGGTCGAGCGGCGACAGGCGGAGCACGCGGCGCGCGTAAAAGGCGTAAGGATCGGCCTTCAGCCGGTCGACCTCGGTCACCGAAATGGTCGTGGGGCGCAGCGCGGCGGGCGGCTTGGGCGCGGGGCGATCCGCCGGGCTATAGTCGTCGGGCCGGTCGAGCCGTTCCGCCCAGCGCGCGAGCGTCGGATGCGCCTCGAACCGGTCGCCCGCCATCGCCTGAAGCCGCAGCCAGAAGCGCGAGGCGAGCGTCGGCCCGCTGGCGTCGCGGCGCGCGCGGGTCAGGATCGCGCGCGGCGCGCCCATCGCTTGCGCCAGGTCATGCGCGGCGATGCCGATCCGCTGCTCCAGGCCCACCAGCCCCAGCAGCGAGCGGATGCGCGGCGCCAGCCACGGATCGGGTGCGGGGCGGCCCGGCCAGACGCCTTCGTTCAGCCCGCCCGCGATCATCAGGTCGGCGGTCTGGAGGCGCGCCTCGATCGGGCCATAGATGGCGAGGCGCGGATGCTGCCCCTCGCGCGGGATGGCGCGGACCGCGATCTCGTCGAACAGGCTGCGCAGCAGGCCCGGCAATTCGGCGGGATCGACACGCGCGGGGCCGTGATCGGCCTGTTCCTCATAGCCCGCCAGGAATTCGGCGGCGGCACGCCCCGCCGGTCCGGTCCACAGCGCGTCGCCGCACAGGCTCTGCCCGCATTCGCGCAGACAGGCGAGCAGGGTGCGCAGGCCCTGCGGCCCGTCGCCAAAGGTCCGCCCGACCGCCTCCAGCATCGGCGCGGCCAGGCTCCAGAAGGCGGCGGCGGTCGGCTTGTCGGCGACATGCGCGGCGATCCCGTCCAGCCCCGGCGCCGGACGCGGCCCCCGGAGCGCCCGGTCAAGCGCACGCACGCCGTCCAGCCACGCCACCCGGTCCATCTCGCCACGGATCAGCGGATGCTTGAGCAGCGCCAGCAGCGGCAACGGCGCGAAATGCTGCGCCGCCGCCTCGGCCAGCTGGAGCAGGAACGTCCCCGGCAGCAGGATCGACAAGGGCCGCCCCGCCGTATCGTCGATCAGGATGTTCCACCGCCGACAATGCGCCGCCACCCGCCGCGCCAGCGCGCGATCGGGGGTGACGAGCGCCGCCGTGCGACCCGGCTCCTCGATCGCCTCGCGCAGCGCCAGCGCGATCGCCTGGGCTTCCTCGGCGGGGGTGGCAAGCTCGATGGTCGACACGCCCGACAGCCGCCGGTCCTCGGCGGGCATCTCGGTCCACTTGGCCGTAAAGTCCGCCGGGGCCATGGCATTGGCGATGGCGCGGCCGCGCACCGGCCTCGCGTCATAATCGCCGCCGCCACGCCACACCGTCACCTCGCCCCGTCCGACGCTCATCCGGTCGAGCAGCAGCTTCAGCGCATATTGCGGATGCGTCTCGATCGATCGCCGCGTGCGGCCGGTATCGGGGTCGGGCTTGTGGGGGCCCAGCGCATCCCATTCCTCGTCGGGCATGGTCAGGTCCAGCCCGGCGAACACCACCGATCCCCCCGGCATCTCCGACACGCAGCGCAGCAGCCGCGCGACCGCTGGCGCGGTATCGGTGACGCCCGCCGCACAGACGAACCCGGCGGGCTGCGCCTCGGCCCAGCGCGCGGTGATCCGGTCGAGCAGCAGCGTCCGCCGCTTCGCCGCATCGATCCGCCCCATCTTCGCCAGCACCGCAGGCCAGCGGTCGAGCACCACCGAGAAGGTCGCCAGCGCCGATTGCCAATGCTCGGTCAGTTCGGTACCCAGGTCGAGCGCGGCGAGTTCGGCCGGATCAACCTCCTCGACCAGCATCTGGTCCAGCGTGCGCGCCAGATCGCCCGCCAGCCGCACCGCCTCGGCCGCCGTGACCGGCTGACCGGCGCGCTGGCGTTCCTGCTCGACCAACCGCGCGAGGATCATCCGGCGCGCGGAGGGCGCGATGGCGGGCGGCGGGGGCGCCTCGGCATCCGCCGGATCGAGCGCGGAGCCCGCCGCCTCGCCCAGTTCGGGATCACCCAGCGCCACCATGCGCGGCAGGATCAGGCCGCCGCCGCTGGCGCGCACGAACGCCTCGGTCACGGCGCGGACGCCGCGATTGGTCGGCAGCAGGATCATGCCCTGCGCCAGCGTCAGCGGATCGCCGCCGGTACGCCGCATCAGCCCCGCGACCAGCGCATCGGCAAAGCCGCGATGCGCCGGGATCGTGTGCAGCCTCGGGCGGCGCGGCTCAGCCATCCGCGAGGATCAGTTCCGTCTGCGGAATGGCGCGCGGTGTGCCGACATCGAACCACAGCCCCTGATGCACCTGGCCATAGGCGCGCCCGGCCGCGATCGCACGGTCCCAGAACACATTGGTCGAAAAGGCCCCTTCGGGCGCATCGGCGATGATCCGGGGATGCAGGATCTGGAGCCCGGTATAGGAGAAGGGCGCGACCCGGCCGGGCCTGCGCCGCCCGGTGATCCGGCCATCGGCCCCCAGATGGAAATCGCCCTGCCCCTGATGATTGTGCGCGCGCGCCAGCGGCACCATCAGCAGCAGCGCGTCCATCGCGGCCTCGTCCCAGCGCGATGCCAGCAGGCGGATCGCGTCGACCGGCCCGTCGACCCACAGATTGTCGCTGTTGACCACCAGCACCGGCGCGTCCCCCAGCAGCGGCCGTGCCTTGACCAGCCCACCGCCGGTTTCCAGCAACTGGTCGCGCTCGTCCGAGATGACGATCTCGATCTCCGGGAACCGGTCGCGCAGATGCGCCTCTAGCTGGTCGGCCAGGTAATGGACATTGACCACCGCCCGCTCGACCCCCGCTGCGACCAGCCGGTCGAAGACATGGTCGATCAGCGGCTTGCCCGCCACCGACACCAAGGGCTTGGGCCGGGTCGCGGTCAGCGGGCGCATCCGCTTGCCGATCCCCGCCGCCATCACCATCGCGGTGCGCGGCACGAGGCCCGCCGGGGTGGGCCGAATGGAAAGCTGTCGGGTCATTCGCCGTCGCCCCGCGATGCAAGGACATGGGGATCGCCGCGCAACTCGGGCGGCACATTGTCGTCGAACCAGGCCGCGACCGGGGCCAGCACCGGCTGCGACAGGTCGCGTTCCAGATAGGCCCAGACGCGCGGGCAGAGCGCGGCATAGCGCGGCTTGCCGTCGCGCTTCCATAGCCGCGTGAAGATGCCCAGGATCTTGGCGTTCCGCTGCGCGCCCAGCACATGATAGGCGTTCAGGAACGCATCCCCCTCGCCCGTCGCGGCCAGATAGCGTTCCAGCATCGCCTGCTCGATCGACGGTTCGACATCGCGCCGCGCGTCCTGAAGCAGCGAGACGAGGTCATAGGCGGCATGCCCTGCCAGCGCGTCCTGAAAGTCGAGCAGCCCCAGCGTCCGCATCGGGCCGACCAGCATCAGATTCTCGACATGATAATCGCGCAGCACCGTGACGGGATTGTCGGCGATGGCATGGGCGAACACCCGGTCCCAGGCGGCGCGATAGCCCGCGACATCGACGTCCAGGCCAACGGTGGGCGTGTACCATTCGGGGAACAGCGCCGCCTCGCGGTGAAGGACGGCGGCGTCATAGGGGGCCAGCCCCTCGGGCGCGTGGCCGCGCAGCGCGGCGAGCAGGTCGACCGCATCGCCGTAGAGCTTCGCCGTCGCATCGGGATCGGCCTCGATCGCCTCGCGCATCCGGTCGTCGCCGAAATCCTCGATCAGGACCAGCCCGCGCACCTCGTCCGCGCCCAGGATCGCGGGCGCGGCAAAGCCCCGGCCGACCAGCCAGCGCGCGATCGCGATGAAGGGGCGCGGGTCCTCATGCGGCGGCGGCGCGTCCATCAGGACGGCGCTGTGGCCGCTACGCGTGACGCGGAAATAACGGCGAAACGAGGCGTCACCGGCGAGCGGCGCGATCACCGCCCCCTCCCATCCGACGCTTGCAAGAAAGGCGGCGGCGTCCGCCGGCGGGGTCATATCGGCCATCGCGCTTCCCAGCCCGAGGGGACCCTGGCTGTCAAGACACGTCCGCCATCCGGATCCATCTCCAGCGCCAGCGCCAGCGCCTGCGGCCAGGCATCGGGGCCCGCGCGGTCGGGCCATTCGACGACCAGCGCCGAGTCCCACAATGCCTCGTCCAGCCCCAGCTCCTCCAGCTGCTCCGGCCCGTCGAGCCGGTAGAGATCGACATGCAGCACGGGAAAGGCCGTCTCTGGCGGGGCATAGGGTTGGACGATCGCGAAGCTCGGGCTCGGCGCCTCGCCGGGCAGACCGAGCGCCGCCAGCAGCCCGCGCGCCAGGCTGGTCTTGCCCGCGCCCAGCGTGCCGGTCAGCGTCACCACGTCGCCGGGGCGGAGATGCGCGGCCAGGCGGCGGCCGAAATCCTCGGTGGCGGCGGCATCGGCCAGCCGGATCGTCATGGCTTTTCCTTTGCGGTCGGGATCTTGTCGGCCACCCTTCGCGGCAGTTCCACCGTGACCAGCGTCCCCTGCCCCGGTTCGGACAACAGGCTGATGGTGCCGCCATGCGCCTCGACGAACTGCTTGGCGAGCGGCAGGCCCAGCCCCAGCGCGCGCTCGCCGGTGGCCTTGATCCCCGGCTCGGCGAAGCGGTCAAAGGCGTGGGCGACCGATTGTTCGTCCATGCCCTGGCCGTCGTCGGACACCACGATCCGCGCCCGCGCCGAATCGCCGTCTGCATGGAGCAGGATGCGGCCGCCCTCGGGCGTCTGTTCGACCGCATGGCGCAGCAGATGCTCGATCGTCTCCTGCAGGCGGCGGCGGTCGCCGGTGATCCGGCCGAGCGAGCGGTGAATCTCGACCGCGAAGTCCAGCTTGCGCCGCCCCGCGACCGGACGGATCGTGTCCGCCGCCGCACGCGCGACGCGGCCCAGCTGCACATCCTCGCGCGCGATGTCAGCATCCACCTGATCGCGGGTCAGGTCCAGCACATCGTCAACCAGCAACCCCAGCCGCTCGGTCGATTCGAGGATCGCCTCGATATAGCTGATCGCGGTATCGGGCAGCGGCCCGGCAAAGCCGCCATGCAGCATCTCGGCAAAACCGCTGATCGAGGTCAGCGGGGTGCGCAGCTCATAGCTCATATTGGCGACGAAGGCGGTCTTGACCTTGTCCGCCGCCTCCAGCGCATCGGCCCGGTCGCGCGCGGCCTGTTCGGCACGCCTGCTGTCGGTGATGTCGAGCAGCGTGAACAGCGCGTTGCCGTCGGGCAGCGGCACGCCCGCAAATTCGAAATGCCGCCCATCGGCAAAGGCGACGCGCCCGCTGCGCTGCTGCCGCTCCAGCGTCGCGGACCGGACCAGCTCGACGATCAGCTCGGACCGGCTGGGGGTCGCGAGCCGCCCGGCGACCCGGTCGACAAAGGCATCGACACGCGGATGGCTGGACAGGAATTCCTCCTCCAGCCCCCAGAGCGCGCGGAAGCGGTTGTTCCACAGCTGCAACCGGCCATCGGCGGCGAAGACGCCCAGCGCCTCGAACAGATTGTCGAAGGTCGCGGTGCGCACCCGCAACAGCGTGTCGCGCGCGGAGGCCAGCTGCACCTCCTCGGTCCGGTCCTCGAAGATCAGCAGCAGGCCCCCATCGGGCAGCGGCTGGGCGACGACGCGCAAATGGGTGCCGCCGGGCAGATGCCATTGCTCCTCGATGCCGCCTCCCGCCTGGCGGAACCAGGCGGCGCGTTCGGCCTTCCAGCCGGGGAAGTCGCGGACCTCGGGACTGCGACTGGCCTCGCGCATCCGCTCGAGGACGCGGTCGAATTCGGGATGGTCGGCCAGCCATTCGGCGCGCATCGCGAACATCCGGCGGAACGGCTGGTTGCAGAAGACGAGGCCCCGGTCGGGCCCGAAATGCGCGACCGCCGCCGACAGCCGGTCGAGCATCGCGCGTTGCGCCTCGGCGAAGCGCTTGGCGCCCGCGCGCGACTGTTCCAGATCCTCGATATCGACCGCGAAGCCCGCAATGCCCCCGGTCGGCAGCGGCACGTCGAAGATGTGCAGCGCGCGCCGCGCGCCGTCGATCGTCGCGGGCAGAACCTGTTCGTGCGGCCGTCCCTGGTCGCGGGCCGCCGCCGCCCCCGCCAGCGGGCCGCCGCGCCCCGATCCCTCGACCAGTTCCAGCCCGCGCCCGACCACGTCGGCGGCATCGCGCCCCTCGACCGCCTCGACATAGGCAGTGTTGACCATGGCGAGCCGGAGGTCGTCGCCGCGATACCACATGGGCAGCGGCGCCGCCTCGATCAGCCCGGTCAGCGCCTGGAAGGCATTGCCCAGCCGCTTGGTCTCGGCATCCAGCCGCGCAATCTCGTCCTGCGCATCGGTCATGTCGAAGACCCAGACGACCACCGCGCCGCCCGCACCCTGGTCCTGCGGCGCGCGCGCGCCGTCGAACAACAGCGTCCTGGGCGATCCCTGCGGCCGGATGATCCGACGGAAACGCTTGCCGCTCTTCTGCGCGGCGATCAGGTCGATGCCCAGCGCGGCGCTGTCGTCGGGGGTCAGGCCACAGACCTCGTCCCCCAGTTCCTCGGGGAAGCGCGCGACATCGGGCAGGCCCAGCCAGTCGGCCAGGCGCCGGGGCATGTCGATCCGCCCGTCGCTGCGCACCAGCATCGCCTGCGCAGGCCCGGCGCGCAGCAGCGCATCCAGCCGGTCGCGCTCCAGCCGCACCGCCGAGGCTTCCTTGCGGGCGTGCAGCCCCAGGAACATCAGGACCATGCCCGTGACGATGACGGCGCACGCCGCCGCCCCCAGCAGAGCCGCCTCGACGCTGCTGATCGCGATCATCCGACAAGGTCCGGGGCAAGGCTGCGCATCCCTACTCCTCTAACCCGATCCGCCAGCGATGCGCCAGAATGAAGAAGAGCGCCGCGTGTCCCGCACGAAAAAGGGGGCCGCCCGGCCGGGCAGCCCCCTTCCCTTCCCGTCGGCCGGAGCCGAGCGGGATCAGTAGCGGTAGTGATCCGGCTTGAACGGACCCTCGACCGGCACGCCGATATAGGCGGCCTGCTTCTCGCTCAGCTTCGACAGCTGGACGCCCAGCTTTTCGAGATGGAGCGCGGCGACCTTCTCGTCGAGGTGCTTCGGGAGAACATACACTTCGTTCTTGTAGTTCTCGCCCTTGGTCCAGAGCTCGATCTGGGCGAGCGTCTGGTTGGTGAACGAGGCCGACATCACGAAGGACGGGTGGCCGGTCGCGCAGCCCAGGTTCACCAGGCGGCCCTTGGCGAGCACGATGATCTGCTTGCCGTCCGGGAACTCGACCAGGTCGGTGCCGGGCTTCACTTCGGTCCACTTGTAGTTCGACAGCGCCGCGATCTGGATCTCGGAGTCGAAGTGGCCGATGTTGCAGACGATCGACATGGGCTTCATCGCCTTCATGTGATCGGCGGTGATGACGTCGGCATTGCCGGTCGCGGTGACGAAGATGTCGGCGCGCTTCACGGCCTCATCCATGGTCACGACCTCGAAGCCCTCCATCGCCGCCTGCAACGCGCAGATCGGGTCGATTTCGGTCACGAGCACGCGCGCGCCGCCGTTGCGGAGCGACTGGGCCGAGCCCTTGCCCACGTCGCCGAAACCGGCGACCGCGGCGACCTTGCCCGCCAGCATGACGTCGGTGGCGCGACGGATCGCGTCGACCAGCGATTCCTTACAGCCATAGAGGTTGTCGAACTTCGACTTGGTGACCGAGTCGTTGACGTTGATCGCCGGGAAGGGCAGCTCGCCCTTCTTGGCGATCTCGTACAGGCGGTGAACGCCGGTCGTGGTCTCTTCCGACACGCCCTTCAGGTTCTTGACGGTCTGGGTCAGATAGCCCGGCTTCTTGGCGATGAACGCCTTGACCGATCGCTGGAACTCGACCTCTTCCTCGTTCTCCGGCTCGCCGAAGGTCTGACCAGCTTCCAGCTTGGCGCCCCACAGCGCGAACATGGTCGCGTCGCCGCCATCGTCCAGGATGATGTTGGCGGTGGTGCCGTCACCATTCTTGTCCCAGTCGAAGATGTCGCCGACATAGTCCCAATATTCGGCCAGCGTCTCGCCCTTCACGGCGAACACGGGAATGCCAGCAGCGGCGATCGCGGCGGCGGCATGGTCCTGGGTCGAGAAGATGTTGCAGGTCGCCCAGCGCACATCGGCGCCCAGCGCGGTCAGCGTCTCGATCAGCACGGCGGTCTGGATCGTCATGTGCAGCGAGCCGGTGATGCGCGCGCCCTTGAGCGGCTGCGCCGCGCCGAATTCCTCGCGCAGGGCCATCAGGCCGGGCATCTCGGTCTCGGCGATCTTGATCTCGGCGCGGCCGAAATCGGCCAGGCCGATATCCTTGATGACGTAATCGTTCTTGGTGGCAGCAGTCGTGGACACGACGAAACTCCGTGCAAAATGGGGCCGACCAAGACGTGGGAAACGCCGATCGGCACGGCCGACGCCTTAGCGGCGATCGCCCTAGGGATCAAATATAAAGATATCTTTATATCGTTGAGCGGGTATCGGATGCGGGTCGATACCGGCGGGAACGCAGGCTCAGGCCGTGCCGCCGCCGGTCACCAGCTGGCGTGGATCGACCCCCGCCGCGCCGAACGCCGCCTGCCACCGCGCGCCCGCGCCGACGTCGTAGAGGATGCGCGGCTCGCCGCCGACATTGAACCAGCATCCCGGCTCGCGCAGCTCGCCCTCCAGCTGGCCCGCATCCCATCCGGCATAGCCGAGCGCGACGATCCAGCGTTCCGGCCCCCGCCCCTCGGCGATGGCGCGCAGCACGTCGACCGTGCTCGACAGGACCCAGCGGCCGCCGACATCGACGCTGTCCTGCCCCTGCCAGTCATGGCTATGCAGCACGAAGCCGCGCCGGGGCTCGACCGGGCCGCCATAATGGACCGGCGCGTCGGGGGCGTCGCCGGGCGTGATGCCGAACTGGTCGAGCAGCGCGTGGAAACCGATGCCGTCGATCGTCGCGCCGACGCCGATGCCCAGCGCGCCGCCTTCGTCATGCGCGCACATCGCGATGATCGCATGATCGAAATGGGGATCGGTCATGCCGGGCATGGCCAGCAGGAATTGGCCGGAGAGATAGGTCAGTTGATGCACATCCCGACTATAGGGATCACCGCTTCGCCTCGCCATGCTTGAAATGCGGGGCGGCTTGGCGGCATGGACGGCCGCGACACCCGGCATGGTGCCGGGCCGCGATGCCCCAAGGATTGCAACGATGACGATCAAGGTCGGAGACCGCCTCCCCGCCGCCACGCTGGTCAAGGTGACGCCCGAGGGCCCCGAGCAGGTGAACGCCGCCGATTACTTCGGCGGTCGCCGCGTCGCGCTGTTCGCGGTGCCGGGCGCCTTCACCCCCACCTGCTCGGCGCAGCACCTGCCCGGCTTCATCGCCCAGGCCGATGCGCTGAAGGCCAAGGGCGTGGACGAGATCGCCTGCACCTCGGTCAACGACGCCTTCGTCATGAAGGCCTGGGGCCAGGTGCAGGGCGCGGGTGGCGTCACGATGCTGGCCGACGGCAATGGCGATTTCGCCAAGGCGGTCGACCTGACGCTGGACGGCACCAAGTTCGGCATGGGCCTGCGCAGCCAGCGCTACACCATGCTGGTCAATGACGGCGTGGTCGAACAGCTGTTCGTCGAGGCGCCCGGCGAGTTCAAGGTCAGCTCGGCCGAGCACCTCCTCAGCCAGCTCTGATCCAGCGGACGGCGCGGGGATTTGGATCGCTGGCGGAACAGCCCCAACTCCCCATGCGTTTTGCACGCGAGGATCAACAGACAAGAGGAACCATGGCATGACCACCTATGTCCCCCCCGAGAAGCAGGCCGAGGCCAAGAGCCTGGCCGAAAAGGCGCAGGGCGCGGCCAAGGCCGCCGGTGACACGGTGAAGAGCCACCCCTATGCCGCCGCCGGAATCGCGGCGGGCGTCGCGGCGGCGGTGGCCGGGGCGGCGTTCGGTGCGGCCAAGCTGCGCACCGCCAGCGACGACGAGAATTCGACGCAGGGCGCCTGACCCGACGGGGCGGGTGCGGACGGCCACGGCATCGTCCGCACCCGCTTGCCAGCTTCCGCGACCCACCCGCTTGTCAGCTTCCGCGACAGGGCCTAGCTCCTGTAGCATGACCAATGCCGTACAGATCGTCGAGGAACTCGACCGCCTCTACACCGCCTCCGTCACGCGGCTGAAGGACGCGCTGACCGCCTATCTTCGCGACGGCACCGTGCCCTCGCTCGACGACCGGGCGCATGGCTGTTTCGCCTATCCCGAAATCCGCCTGGTCTTTCGCGGCGACGTCGGACGCCCGACCCCGATGCGCTCCTTCGGACGGCTGGTATCGCCCGGCGACTATCGGATCAGCGTCACCAAGCCCGCCCTGTTCAAGGACTATCTGGTCGAGCAGCTGACCCTGCTGATCGAGGATTACGACGTCACCGTCGAGGCGGTGGCGGGGCGGCAGGAAATCCCCTTCCCCTATGTGCTCGATCCCGGCCATGCGCTGAGCCTGGACACGGTGTCGGCGGCCGAGCTGGCGCGCTTCTTTCCGGCGACCGAGCTGGCGCATATCGGCGACGAGATCGCCGACGGGCTGTGGATGACCGCCGACGGCAACCGGCCGCTGGCGCTGTTCGACGGGCTTCGCACCGACTTCTCGCTCGCCCGGCTGCGCCATTATACCGGCACGCCGCCCGAGCATTGCCAGCGTTTCGTGCTGTTCACCAACTATCACCGCTATGTCGACGAGTTCGTCCGCTGGGGCGCGTCGCAACTGGGCGAGGGGTCGCGCTTCACCGCCCTGTCGGGCGCGGGCGGCGTGGTGATCGAGCGGCCCGAGGATGTCGACAAGATCGTCACCGACAGCGCGTGGCGGCGGCACCAGATGCCCGCCTATCACCTGGTCGCCAAGGACGGCACCGGCATCACCCTGGTCAATATCGGCGTCGGCCCGTCGAACGCGAAGACGATCTGCGACCATCTGGCGGTCATGCGGCCCGAGGCGTGGCTGATGATCGGCCATTGCGGCGGGCTTCGTCCCAGCCAGCGGATCGGCGACTATGTGCTGGCGCACGCTTATCTGCGCGACGACCATGTGCTGGACGATGTGCTGCCGCCCGAAATTCCGGTCCCCGCCATCGCCGAGGTGCAGGTCGCGCTGGCCAAGGCGGCCGAGATCGTGTCCGGCCAGTCGGGTGACGACCTCAAGCGTCGCCTGCGCACCGGCACGATCGTCACCACCGACGATCGCAACTGGGAATTGCGCTATTCCAAGTCGGCGCTGCGCTTCTCGCTCAGCCGCGCGGTCGGCATCGACATGGAGTCCGCGACGATCGCGGCGCAGGGCTATCGCTTCCGCGTGCCCTATGGGACGCTGCTTTGCGTGTCGGACAAGCCGCTGCACGGCGAGCTGAAGCTGCCGGGCCAGGCCAACCGCTTCTATGAACGGGCGATCAGCGAGCATATGCGGATCGGCATCGAGACGTGCGAACAGCTCCGCCGCGAGGGCAACAAGCTGCACAGCCGCAAGCTGCGCGCGTTCAACGAGCCGCCCTTCCGCTGACCGGCAACCGGCGGCGGGGCGAAGCGTTACGCAGACGGACCGAAACAGGGGGAATGTCGATGGTCGATACACCGGACACCAAGAAGCCACGCCCGCCCCGCCGCCGCGCCGCGCCCAAGACGGCTGGCACCGCCGCGCCCCGGAAGCGTCCTGCGCCCGAACCGGTCGAGGACAAGCCGCGCGAAGAGGCCGAGCCCGTCGCGGCAGAGGATGAGGCCGCCGAGGCCCCCCAACCCGCCGCCAAGCCCAAGGCACCGCCCAAGCCGCGATCGACCAAGCGGACCACGCCGCGCAAGTCGCCGCCGCGCAAGCCCGCCCCCATCAAGCCCGCACCGGCACCGGCGCTGGGCAAGCATGGGCTCGACCGGGTTGGCGGCAAATGGGGGGTGGCGTCGATTTTAGGAAGTCTGGCGGCGGCCGCCGGGCTGACCGCGGCGCTGCTGTCGCTGCGGGGGAGTACGCCCAAGCGCGACAAGGGCGAAGGCGAAGACGGCAAGAAGAACTGATCCCCAACCTCCGTTCAGCCTGAGCGAAGTCGAAGGCCACGGGGAAAGCCTGTCTCCTTGGCCTATGGTCAGGCGTGGGCTTCGACTTCGCTCAGCCTGAACGGGCGTTGGGCTAAGCGCCCCTCCACCACCGCTTCGCGGCGGTCCCCCTCCCCATCAAAGATGGGGAGGATTTGGGGTGCCGCTTCATTCCTCCCCAAGCTGTGCTTGGGGAGGGGGACCGCTCGCGAAAGCGAGTGGTGGAGGGGCGGGCAACGCCATTCACCCCTCGCAACATCACCAACCCTGCGGCTTGCCCTTGTTCTGCTGGTCCAGCCACGCCTTCAGCGGTGCGAAATATTCGACCAGCGCCTTGCCCGACATCTCGCGGCTGCCGGTGAACACCTGAAGCGCGTCCGGCCAGGGCTTGGACTGCCCCATGGCCAGCATCGCGTTCAGCTTCTCGCCGACCTTCTTGTTGCCATAGAAGGAACAGCGGTGGAGCGGCCCCTTCCACCCGGCTTGGTCGCACGCCGCCTTGTAGAACTGGAACTGAAGCACCCGCGCCAGGAAATAGCGCGCATAGGGCACGCCCGCCGGGATATGGTACTTGGCCCCCGGATCGAACTTCGTCTCGTCCCGCGCGACCGGCGGCACCACGCCCTGGTACTTTAGACGCAGCGCGTCCCAGCCCGCCTGATATTGCCCCGCCGGAATCTGGCCCGAGAACACGCCCCAGCGCCACTTGTCGATCAGCAGGCCGAAGGGCAGGAACGCCACCTTGTCCATCGCCTGGCGCAGCAACAGGCCGATATCCTTGTCGGCGCTCGGCACCTTGGCGGGGTCGAGCAGCCCGATCTTCACCAGATAATCGGGCGTGATCGACAGCGCGACGGTATCGCCGATCGCCTCGTGGAAGCCGTCATTGGCGCCGTTCTTGTAGAGGAAGGGCTGGTCCTTATAGGCGCGCTGATAGTAATTATGGCCGAGTTCGTGATGGATGGTCACGAAGTCGTCGGCATTGACCTTCGTGCACATCTTGATCCGGATATCGTCCTTGTTGTCGACATCCCAGGCCGAGGCATGGCAGATCACCTCGCGGTCGGCGGGCTTCACGATCTGCGAACGCTGCCAGAAGCTCTGCGGCAGGGGCGCGAAGCCCAGCGAGGAGTAGAAGCCCTCGCCCGCCTTCACCATCCGGATCGGGTCATAGCCCTTGGCCTTCAGCAGCTCGCCGGTGTCATAGCCGACATCGCCCGCCCCCTTGGGCGCGACGAGGTCATAGATATTGCCCCATTCCTGCGCCCACATATTGCCGAGCAGGTCAGCGCGGATCGGGCCGGTCTTCGACTGGACGGCATCGCCATATTTCTCGTTCAGCTTCCACCGGACATAGGTGTGCAGCGCCTGGTACAGCGGCTCCAGCTCGCCCCAGATCCTGTCGGTCAGCTGCGCGAACTGCTCGGGCGGCATGTCATAGCCGGACCGCCATAGCGACCCGGCATCGACATAGCCCAGCTCCCTGGCGCCCTGGTTGGCGAGCGCGGTCATCTGCGCATAGTCAGGCCGCATCGGGGCGCCGACATTGTCGTGCCAGCTGACCCACATCTCCTTCAGCTTGGCGGGATCGCGCTCGCTGCCCATCGCGGCCTCGATATCCGATCCGTTGATCGGCTGGCCGTTCCGCAGCCCCTTGCCCTTGCCATAGGCCGAGGACATGCGCGTGGTCAGCATCGACAGCTGCGCCGCCGCGCCGGGCGTGGTGGGCGCGGGCAGCGTGATGCCGCCGCGCAGCAGGTCCAGCTTGCGCTTGGTATCATAGGACAGGCCCGGCAGCGCCTGATAGCGCGCCGCGCCCAGGCCGTAGCGGACCGCGAGATCGGTCATTTCCGCGCCCGAGGCGGCGGCCAGCGCGTCGGTGTCGTCGGTGATATAGGTCGCGTTGACCCAGGCGATCTGCTGCGCCCCGACCGACTTGTCGGCCAGCGTCTTCTCGGCCTCCGCGACGAAGGCATCGGCGCCCGCGACGGTGGCGGGGGGCTGGGTCGCGGCCGGCTGCGGGGCGGTTTGGGCATGGGCGGCCCCCGCCAGCGCGAAGGCGAGCACGGTGCCGGAAACGGCGGAGCGAAGCATCATTTTCCCCCTGAATTCATCACATTGCTCTCGAAGCGGAGCCGATGACGCGCAGTTGCGCGGCTTTGCCCGCCGCCGTCAAGCGGTCAGGAACCGGGCGATGGCCTCCCCCAGTTCGGGCTTGGTCACCGAACTCATGTGATTGCCCGGAATCTCGACATAGCGGCCGCGCGGCAGCGCGTCGGCCAGATCGACCGCCGCGCCATTGTCGAAATCCTCCACGCCCGCGACGACCAGAGCGGGCAGGTCGAACCCCTCAATCGCCGATAGCGGCGTGTCGGCGAAGGTGTTCAGGATATGCAGCAGCGCGACCGGATCGCCGCCGGTGGTCTTCAGGAACGCCTCCGCCATCCATTCGGGCGAACCGCGCTTATGCTCGCCCAGACGCGTCAGGATGTTGGTGAAATGATCGACCCGTCGACCGGTATGGAGCAGCCCCTCCAGCCCCATGCCCGCGAAGATCGCCTTGCCCGGCTCCGCCCCCGTGGCCAACATCCGGCTGACCGTCCGCGCGCCCAGCGAATAGCCGCCCAGATCATAATCGGTCAGCCCGAGATGCTCGACCAGCGCATGGCCGTCGCGGGTCAGCGCGTCCTTCGGATAGGCGGCGGGGTCATGCGGCTTGCCGCTTTCGCCATGCGCGCGCAGATCGGGCATGATGACCCGGTAGCCCCTGGCCGCGATCGCGGCGGCGTGGCCATAGCGGATCCAGTTGGTGTTCGCGTCGGAGAAATAGCCATGGATCAGGACGAGCGCCCGCCCCTCCCCCATTTCGCGCCACGCGATCGGCGTCCCGTCGAAGCTGTCGAAGAAGCGGGTTTCGGGGGCGGTTTCGGCCAAGGGTCAAATCTCCGGTAGGAAAGCGGGGCTACCGGATCGCCCTAATATAGATCGCGTGGGATGTGGACCCGTTTGCGGCCGGAATGCCGCGAACGGGCCCGTTTCCGATGGCGGAAAGACCGTGGCTCAGCCGACCGTGACGCCGACGATCCGCCACGCCCCCGCCTGATGCTCGAGCGTGACCGTCTCGATGACATCGCCCGATCTGGAATAGCGCGCGCGGAATTTCACCACCTCATAGCCATCGGGCGGCGCGGGCAGATTTTCCTGCGAGAGGAACGACCGCGAGACCATCGTCCCCATCTGGGCACGCATTTTTTCGGAGGCCGCCGCCCAAACCGCCTCGGTATTGATCCTGCGAAAAGCCAAGCCGGTCGCGCGGTAGCTGTCCGCCCAGCGTCCCTGATCGACCAGCGCCAGGAAGCGCTGCGCGGCGTCGACCACCGCCGGGTCGTGGGCGGCGGAGGCGGCCGGGGCATCCTGTGGCGACGTCGCGAGCATATGGGGCAAGCCGAAAAGGGCCATCAGGCCGAGGGCAAGGGTCATGAGCAAGACTCCTATGAGGATCGGGAAACGGCGTCCGCCGCGCCCCACGCCGTCGATCGGCGCCATGGCCTGATCCTCCGTCGCGGCCGGGCGGTCCTCCCCGATCGTCATGTCCCCCGACTTTTCGGGGGGTGGCGGGACGACCATGCCCCCTTCCGCATCGAGGAGCATCCGCGCCGCCTCCCGGCTGCTCGACACCGACAATTTGCGCCGCGCGTCGCGCAGCCGTTCGTTGATGGTGTGGACCGACAGGTCGAGCGTCTGTGCGACCGATTTGGCGTCATGCCCCCGGACGATCAGGCGCAGCGTCTGCTTCTCCTTGTCGGTCAGGGCCGCGAGGCCGTGGCGCTCCTTCATGGTCATCGGCGCGCCCTATGCCCGCGCGGTGCGTGTCGCCACCCCCAATAATTTGTACCCTTCGGGCGGACGATGGCGCGGGCCCGCCGCCCGCCATTTGGCTTGGCTAAGCAGTTGCGCTAAAAGGCGCCATGCCTGCCGCCAGAAGCGGGCCGATGGAGCGGATGCCGGACCCATAACCGGACGCTTGATGACCGCAACCACCGCTCCCGCCGCCGAGACCCTGCCGCCCAGCCCGATCGGGCGGC
The DNA here is from genome assembly GCF_040544655.1 of Sphingomonas sp. 1185. Lineage (NCBI taxonomy): Bacteria > Pseudomonadati > Pseudomonadota > Alphaproteobacteria > Sphingomonadales > Sphingomonadaceae > Sphingomonas > Sphingomonas sp. 1185. Next base: position 7,365 of record NZ_JBEPKL010000036.1, on the reverse strand, counting down.
CGCATAGCCTGCTCGAAGACGCCTATGCCATCTTCATCGGCTGCACGCTGCTGATCGTGGGGCTGGTGTTCCTGAAAGCGGCGGGGCTGGTGACCGGCGGGATCGCGGGCGTCGCGCTGCTGCTGTCCTATCTGATCCCGCTGCCCGCGGGCGTGCTGTTCACGCTGGTCAACATCCCGTTCTTCCTGTTCGCGCACAAGGTGATGGGCGCGCGGTTCGCGGTGAAGACGGTGCTGGTCAATGTCGGGATCGGCATCGCCTCGGCGATCACGCGAGTGTCGGTGCATGTCGATGCGGTCCACCCGGCCTTTGCCGCGCTGGTGGGCGGTACGGTGATCGGCATGGGCATCTTGTCGCTCGCCCGACACCAGGCGGGGGTCGGCGGGACCGGGGTCATCACCATCTGGCTCTATCGCAAGCACGGATGGAATATGGGGCTGACCCAGGTCGCGCTCGACGTCGTGATCCTCAGCCTCGCCATCCCGGTGGTGACGGGCACCCAGCTGATCTGGTCGGCGATCAGCGCGGCGGCGATCAGCCTGATCCTCTTCGCCTGGCACCGGCCGGGGCTATATATGGGGCGGTGAACCCTTTATCCTCCCCGATACGGGGAGGTGGCGGCGCGCAGCGCTGACGGAGGGGGGCTTCCCGATAGGACTGCCCTTCGGAGAGCCCCCTCCACCATCGCTTCGCGATGGTCCCCCTCCCCGTTCCGGGGAGGATCGAGACTTACCCCTTCTTCAGGTGGCGACGGCCGAGCAGTTCGGCGATCTGCACCGCGTTCAGCGCGGCGCCCTTGCGCAGATTGTCGGAGACGCACCACAGCGACAGGCCGTTATCGACCGTCGAGTCCTCGCGCACGCGGCTGATGAAGGTCGCATAGTCGCCAACGCATTCGATCGGCGTGACGTATCCGCCGTCCTCACGCTTGTCGATCAGCATGACGCCGGGCGCCTCGCGCAGGATGTCCTGCGCTTCCTGTGCCGAGATCTCGTCCTCGAACTCGATGTTCAGCGCCTCGGAATGGCCGACGAAGACGGGCACACGGACGCAGGTCGCGGTCACCTTGACCTTGGGGTCGAGGATCTTCTTGGTCTCGGCGACCATCTTCCACTCTTCCTTGGTGGAGCCGTCCTCCAGGAAGCTGTCGATGTGCGGGATCACGTTGAAGGCGATCTGCTTGGTGAACTTCTTGGGCTCGGCGGGGTCGCCAACGAAGATGTTGCGGCTCTGCTCGAACAGCTCGTCCATGCCCGCCTTGCCCGCGCCCGACACCGACTGATAGGTCGCGACGACGACGCGCTTGATCGTCGCCTTGTCATGCAGCGGCTTGAGCGCCACGACCATCTGCGCGGTCGAGCAGTTCGGGTTGGCGATGATGTTCTTGGCCGTATAACCGTCGATCGCGTCCGGGTTCACTTCCGGCACGATCAGCGGCACGTCCGGGTCCATGCGATAGAGCGACGAATTGTCGATCACGATGCAGCCCGCGGCGGCGAATTTGGGGGCATAGACCTTGGTCGCGTCCGACCCGATCGCGAACAGCGCCATGTCCCAGCCGGTGGGATCGAAATGCTCGATATTCTTGATGGTGAGCATCTTGCCGGTCTCACCATATTCGATCTGGTCGCCCTGGCTGCGCGACGAGGCGACGACCGCCAGCTCGTCGATCGGGAATTCCCGCTCCGCCAGAATGTTGATCATTTCCCGGCCGACATTGCCCGTCGCCCCGGCGACCACCACGCGATAACCCATTAAACCCTCCACTCGGAAGCCTGAGCCGGTAGCGTCATTGCGCGGACACGTCCACCGACTTTACGAATAGTGCGCGTTTGGGAAAGGCAAGCGGGGGTTTAGGCGCTGACACGTCGCCCCAGCGAAGGCTGGGGCCTTTCGCCTTCACGCCAGCCGGTCGAAAAGGTCGTCCCAATCGGGATTGAGACTCTCGATCAGCCGTATCTTCCATTCCCGCTTCCAGGCCTTCATCGCCTTCTCACGGGCGATGGCATCCTCGATCCGGCCATGTTCCTCGGCGTAAACCAGCCGGTGCAGCCCGTAGCGACGACAAAATTCCGCGCCCTTGTCGGTGCGATGCTGATGAATGCGCGCCGCCAGATGTGCGGTGACGCCGATATAGAGGACGCCGTCCGGCTTGTTGGTCATGATATAGACCCAGCCCGGCATCGGTCAGCCTATGCGGCGAAAGGCCCCAGCCTGCGCTGGGGCGACGGTTCTGAGCGTATCAATCATGCGTACTGGCCGCCCAGGTCGCGTGGGCGATGCCGTGGACGCTCTGGAAATGATCGGTGATCCGGTCGAGTTCGCCCGCCTCGACGATGGTGCTGGTCAGGATCGCGGTGACAGTCACTTGGTCCTCGCCCCGCTCCTCGCTATCCAGTTCGCCGACCGGCAGGCCCGCGCCCTCCAGATGTTCGACCAGCAGGTCGCCGACCGGTCCGGCCTGCGCCGCGCTGGTGGTCAGGCTGACCGAATAGGTCGCCTCGACATGCCGCCCCTCGACGGGGATGCGGTTAATCGCATCGACCAGCGGGCGCAGCGCGGTGTTGGCGAGCAGGACGATGCCGGTCAGCAGCACCGCCTCGGCCACCATGTCGCTGCCCGCGATCGAGCCGACCGCCGCCGAGCACCACAGGGTTGCCGCGGTATTCAGCCCGCGGACGTTCATCCCCTCCTTCATGATGACGCCCGCGCCCAGGAACCCGATCCCCGACACGACATAGGCGATGATGCGGATCGACTCGACATTGCCGCCTAGCCGCTGGCCCAGGTCGACGAACGCCGCCGCGCCGATCGCGACCAGCGCATTGGTACGCAGGCCCGCGGTCCGCTGGCGATATTGCCGCTCGGCCCCGATCACCGTGCCCAGCACGAAGGCGGTCAGATAGCTGACCAGCGTGTCGAGGAACGGCCAGAGGTGGAAGGTCTTCAGGAATGCCATGCCATGTCCATACATCCTCCCCGTTACGGGGAGGTGGCAGCGCGCCAGCGCTGACGGAGGGGGCGTGCCGCACAGGTCACCCCTTGCCGCCAGCCCCCTCCACCATGCTGCGCATGGTCCCCCTCCCCGTGCCGGGGAGGATCGGGATCACTTCGCCGGCTTATCCTTCACCGTCCGGTTCAGGAAGTTCAGGATCGTATGCCACAGATGCTCGGAAATGCCCGGCCCGCCGACGCGGTGGGTCTGGCCGGGATAGAGCATCATCTCGAACGGCGTGTCGGTCTTCTGCATCTCGGCGGCAAACGCGGTGGCGTTGTCGAGGAAGACATTGTCATCGGCCATGCCGTGGATCAGCATCAGCGGATCGCGGATCTTCGCGGCATCCGTGATCGCCTGCGACGTCGCATAGCTCTTCGGATCGGTGCGCGGGTCGCCCAGATAACGCTCGGTATAATGGGTGTCGTAAAGCTGCCAGTCGGTCACCGGCGCGCCCGACACGGCGGCAGCATAGACGCCAGGCGTCTTCTCCAGCATCTTGATCGACATATAGCCGCCATAGGACCAGCCATAGGTCGCGATCCGCGCGGGATCGACGAAGGGCAGGCTCTTCAGATAATTCGCCCCTGCAAGCTGGTCGGCGACCTCGACCGTGCCCATCGCGTGATAGATGGCATCCTCGAACGCCTTGCCGCGATTATACGAGCCGCGATTGTCGATCTGGAAGAAGATCCAGCCCTGATCGACCAGATATTGCGGCAACGCCCCTTGCCAGCCGCGCGTGACCTGCTGGCCGGTGCCGGGGCCGCCATAATGCTGGAAGAAGACGGGATATTTCTTGCCCGGCTCCAGCTTGGGGGTGATCATCTCCCAATAGAGCGTGGTGCCGTCATCGGCCTTGATCGTGCCGAACTGCGTCTCGCGGTGGCTGGCGAGATAGGGCGCATAGGGATGGCCCGCGACAATCGCGTTCTCGTTGATCCAGCTCAGCCGCTTGCCCGTGGTGTCGGCCAGATAGACCTGGGTCGGCTGGCTCGGGCTGGAGCGCGAGACGATGAAGCGGCTGGCCGAGGAGTCCATCGTGGCGCTGTTGGTATAGCCGCGCTCGGTCAGGCGGGTGACGACGCCCGGATGCGCGATGTCGACGGCATAGAGATGCTGTTCGAGCACATCGTCCTTCAGCCCGGTGAAGTAGAGCCGCCCCTTGGCCTCGTCGACGCCGACCAGATTGGTGACGACCCAGGGGCCCTTGGTCAGCTGCGTCCACTGGCCGTTCGCGAAGTGATAGAGATGGCCATAGCCGTCGCGCTCCGACCGCCAGATCAGGCTGCCGTCCTTCATCGGGCGATAGGCGTCGGACAGGTTCAGCCAGCTGCGCTGGCCCGAACGCTCGGTAAAGAGGATGGTCGACTTGCCGGTCACCGGGTCGACGCGCAGCATGTCGAGCGTCTTCTGGTCGCGGCTCTCGCGCTGGACCAGCAGGGTCTTGCCGTCCGGCGTCCAGTCGACGCGCGCCAGATAGATGTCGGGGTTGGTGCCCAGATCGACCTTCACCCGGCCCGACCCGTCCGCCTTCATGACATAGAGGTCGACCAGCGCATTGGGCGTGCCCGCCGCCGGATAGCGCTGTTCATAGACCTTGGTGCCCGCCGCACCGATGGCGGCGCGGACCGCGACCTTGACCGGCGCATCGTCGAACCGCTCGACCGCGATGTAACGCTCGTCGGGGCTCCACCAATAGCCGGTGAAGCGGTGCATTTCCTCCTGCGCGACGAATTCCGCCTCGCCGAAATGGACGGTGCCGCCGCCTTCCTTGGTCAAGGCCCGCGCCTCTCCGCCCGCCAGCGGCATGGCCCACAGATTCTGGTCGCGCACGAAGCTGACATAGCCGCCCTTGGGGCTGACGATCGGGTTCAGCTCGCCGCCCGGCGTGTTGGTCAGGCGACGGACCTGTCCGTCCAGCCCGGCGAGATAGAGATCGCCGTCCAGCGGCACCAGGATCGACTTGCCGTCGGGCGCCCAGTCATAGGCGACGATGCCCTTCGACCCGCCGATGCGCGCGCGTTCGCGCTGCATCTTCTCGGCCTCGGACAGTTCGGCGCCCGAGCCGACCTTCTTGGAGTCGACCAGCATGCGTTCCGCGCCGGTGCGGGTGTCGCGCGCCCAGAGGTCCAGCCGCTCGCGCTCGTCGGCGCGCGGGCGCAGCGAGGTCAGCAGCGTGCCGTCGGGCGACAGGCGCAACCCGCGCGGCTGCGACCCCGACAGGTCGGGACTGCCGAACACGCGCGCCAGGGTCAGTTCGCCCTGCTTTTCCGGTTCAGCCGCCATGGCGGGCGCCCCCAATCCCATCGCGATCGACGCCCCGACCGACGCCAGCGCCAGACCCAGCACCCATTTGCGCATTCATACCACTCCAAGCCTCATTGCCGCCGGGGGCGCCCCCGGCGCGTTGCCGGGCGTTATCGCGACGAGACCGCGTTCCGTAAAGCCGGATCGACACCATGTCGGATCGGCGGGGATCGGCCCGTCCCGCTCCCCGCGATTTTCCGCAGATCGCAATGCTTTCCATTATTCGTAAACCGGCCGTTAACGAATTTGGATTAGGCCGAAACTCCGGGGTCGGAAGGCGCATCCTATCCGCGCACGGCCTCCCTGGTCTTTTTCGGAATGGACATGGCAAGCTCGACGGCCTTTGACATACAGAATGACCGAAGCGGCGATATCGGGGCGATCATGGCGCGCCTGGGCAGCGCCGGGCACCCGCATGTCCAGGCGCTGTTGCTGCCGCAGGCGTTGCTCCACGACCTGACCGACGCGGTCCATGCGGTCTGCGCGGTGCATGGCAATCACCCCTGCATGATCGATTACGCGATGGCGCGCGGCATCCAGATCGACACCCTGCCATGGCTGATCCAGTCGTCCACCGCCTTTGCCCATGAACGCGCCTATCTGGCGCATCTGACGTCGGCGGCAGGGCCGCTGCCCTCGACGCCGGGACAGGCACAGACCGATGCGGCGCTGACCCAGTTGCGCCACACGCTGGAAATGCTGGCCAATTCGGACCGGCGCGGCTGCGCGACCGGCGCGGTCTCCGCGCTGATCCTCGACTGGCGCGCGATCCGGCAGGTGCTCGACCAGGCGGCACGGCGGTTCGGGCTGGCCTCGCTGCCCGGCACGATGCCCGATCCGATCCTGGAAGACCCCGAAGACGATACCGCCATCGGCCTCGCGCGTGCGCGCGGGTTCGGTGCGACCCAGCTGTTCGTCCAGCATCGCGGCCTGTGGAACATCCTGGAGGCGCGGGCCAGCGCGCGGCGCGGATAGCCCCGTGGCGGTCGCAAAGCCTCGATCGGTCGCGGCGAACGCTCGGCTGATCGCCCTAAGGCCGCATTAACCATCTTGTACAGTTCACGATTAAGCGAGGTTCGTTACCGTGACAGAGATGAAAGGCGTGGTGTCCAAGGCAACTCTCTCACTCTGTGCGCTGACGGTCGCCATCCCTTCGGACGCGCGCTCGCTGCTGGATTATGTCGGCCAGTGCGTCCCCTTCGCGCGGCAAGCCTCGGGCATCTCGCTTTATGGCGATGCCTGGACTTGGTGGTCGCAGGCGGCGGGGAAATATCCGCGCGGCCACGCCCCCCGGGTCGGTGCGGTCGTCGTCTTCGAAAAGACCAGCCGCCTGCCGCTCGGCCATGTCGCGGTGGTCAGCCGCGTGGTCGAGGACCGGGTGCTGATGCTGACCCATGCCAACTGGTCGATCCAGAATGGCGAACGCGGCCATGCCGAGCAGGACGTCACGCTGTTCGACGTGTCGCCCGCCAATGACTGGAGCGTGGTGAAGGTCTGGTTCCGCGATTCGGACGGCCTGGGCAGCACGACCTATCCGATCTACGGATTCATCTATGGCAATGGCCGCACCGCGCCCGAACTGACCGGCGCCAAGCCCGATTATGTCGGCGCGCTGATCGACGCCTATGTCGCACGCTGATTGTCGGTAACGGCGCGTCATGATAGGCTGACGCCCGTCATCTGGGAGGATGCCGATGCTGTCGCTGCTCGCCTTGCTCGCCCTGTCCGCCGCCGATGAGGCGTGGCCCGTCACCCCGACGCTGGGCCGGTTGCCCGAACGCTGCGCACCGAAGGAAAGGCGGGTCAGCCGCAAGACCCCGAGCGTCGGTCTGCACAAGCTGAACGAGATGCCCGATGCCGACCCGCAATATGCCGTGATCCGCGAGATCGACGGCTGTCCGGTGCCGGTCAAGGCCGACAAACCCCTGAAGCCCCAACGCTAAGGCCGGTCGCCATTCAGCGATGCCTTCCCTCGCCCCTCGCAGAGGGGAGAGGGTTGCGCAGACTTGGCCTTTGCGAAAGCAAAGGCTTAGTCGGAGCTGGGTGAGGGGTGGGCGCTC
>NZ_JBEPKL010000035.1:0-46106 GCF_040544655.1 Sphingomonas sp. 1185 | reverse complement strand
CGAAACCGCTCACTTCAAGGAGCCAATTCCTGCACATCACATATTCAAGTGGATATGTAACGAGACATACGAACTGGCTTAAAGCTTATTAACGATCCCCGAGCACCTTGAATGCCCAGGACAACCGCCAAGCCGCCGCCCGCATGTCCCTTCATCTAACCTACAATGTCAAAGAGCCGACAACAAATACCGGCAACACTCCACCAACCCCGTTCCCAGGGCCCCAAGTGCGCCGATCTGTCGTGACTGCATCGGTCGGTCTGCGCGACCACCGCTGCGGTGAAACCCCTCTAGGCGGGGTTGCCCCGAACCGTCAACAACAGATTTTCACTTTTCTGCAAAATTCCGGGAAAAATACCCAAAAACAACGCGTTGCCGCATACGCCCAGCCCCGACCCAACCGGAACCTTATCCCACCCCAGACGTCACAACACCGAATCACCGCCCAGAATCACTCGCGTCATCCCGCCCGGACAGGTCGAACGGTCCTTCCCACCTCCCCACGCGTGGCGAGCAGGCGTTTGAGGGTGACTGGCGTGAAGTCGTGCACGTCGACGCCGACATCATATTGGCGCAGCAGCGGCTTCAACCGCCCATGGCTGTGGCCGTGGAGATTGAGCGCCCGCTTGTGCTGGCCGTTCCAACTGCGAAAGGGATAGTGGCAAAGGACGAGCCGATGGCCGTCGACCTCCATCTCGGCATAATCCCCGACGCTGGCCCAGCCCTGGGCCGTGAGGGTGGCGTCGGGATCGTTATTGCCGCGCAGCAGATGCTTGGTGCCGTGAAGCCGGACAAGAAGCCCCGGCACGTCGGCGGGCCGCCTGGCGACATCGCCCAGATGCCAGACGCTATCCTCCGGCCCGACGACCGCATTCCAGCGATCGATCAGGAGTGCATCCATCTCCGCGACGCTGGCAAAGGGGCGCTTCCAGATGTTGATCGTGCGATGATCGCCGAAATGCGTGTCGGCGGTGAAGAAGATCGTCATGTCCAGTAGAGTATCCGGGCCAAAGGAAGCGCCGATGCGATCTCCGCTTCGAAAAAGGTCCGCAGCGCCCGCATCGTCGCGCTATCATAGACCTGTTTCTCCGTCCCGAACTTCGTCCGCTTGGTCACGCGGTTGGCGGCCCCCATGTCGAGCGACGATCCCGGATACCAGCTGTCCAGCACCGCCTTGGACCCGGCGGTGAAGCGGTGGGTGATCAACTCGATGGTCAGGTCGAGATCGGGCACATCCCGGAGCGCCTCCCCGGCATCGGCCAGCAGCTTGGCATAGGCCCGTTGCCAGCCCGTCGCCGCGATGATCGGCGCGATGGTCAGCCCGACCGGATAGCCCGCCATCGCCATCCGCCGCAGCGCCGCCAGCCGGTCGGCGACCGGCGAGGTGCCGCCTTCGAACCGGGCGAACATCCGGGGATTGATCGACGCGCGCATCCGGGTGCGTCGCCGGTGATCGATATCCAGCAGCGGCCCCACATCGGCAAACTTGCTGGTAAAGCGCAATTGCACCGGCGCGTCCCAGCGCCCGAACCAGCCGATCGCCGTCGACAGCGAGCCGGTGATCGGCTCCAGCGCCAGGGGGTCGGTATAGCAGGACGCCTCGAACGTCGTCCCCTCGTCCATCCGGTCGCGGTTGCGCGAGGTGATCTGTCCCTGCCCCAGATAGGGCGGAAGGCCGTCGAGGATCTCGTCCAGATTGGCATAGACGCGGGTAATCGGCGGGCCCTTCAGCGAACCGGCGAGATAGCAATAGCTGCAATGCGCCGGACATCCTTCGGCCAGGTCGACCCGCCAGTCCGCGCTGGGGGCGATCGGCTGGAGCCGGCGCTTGGACGGCGGGGCGACGACGACGGCCAGCGTCGTCTTGGCGGCGGCATAGGCGCGGCGCGGATCGTCGGGCAGGTCGAGCGACAGGCGGTCGCCCGACAGGGCCTCGACCGCCACCCCCAGCGCCGCGGCGCGCTCGGCGATGGCGCGGCCATGGGGGAAGGTCATTGCGGAACGGGTGATCAGCAACCGGCGCGGTCGCCATGGTGCCGGTCGGGCTGTCTGGGAGTCTGCGGCAGGGGCCATCCCCCGCTCAACGATCCTGGCCCCTCGATGGTCCACCGGAATTTTCGTGCCGGATGAGCCATTTGCGCAGCCACCCGGTGGACCGGGCGTTACCCCTGCTCACCATCGAAAGCCGCATGTGCCCCATTATCTGATTGCCCAGAGCGAATTGCCCGACGAACGCCAGGCACGGCGCAAGCGGGCCGGCAAGAGTTCGGGCGAAACCTATGCCGCGACCCTGAAGCAGATGCAGCCGGGGGTCGAGACCAGCATCGTCTCGCCCGCCGATGACGACGGGGCGATGCCCTCGGTCGAGCGGCTGGCGGCGTTCGATGCCATATTCCTGACCGGGTCGCCGATGCACGTCTATGACGACGGGCCCGAGGTGCGCCGCCAGCTCGACTTCATGACGCGGGTCTTTGCCGCGGGCGTGCCCTCCTTCGGGTCATGCGCGGGGTTGCAGATCGCCGTCGCCGCCGCGGGCGGGCGGGTGCGCAAGATGCCCGAGCGGATGGAGGCGGGGATCGCCCGCCGGATCAGCGCCACCGAAGCCGGGCGGGCGCATCCGCTGCTCGCGGGCCGCCCGGCCAGTTGGGACGCCCCGGCGGTCCATGGCGACGAGGTGCTGGAGCTGCCGCCCGGCGCCACGCTGCTGGCAAGCAATGCGGTGACCCGGGTGCAGGCCGCCGAGATACGCTTCGACCGGGGCGTCTTCTGGGGCGTGCAATATCATCCCGAACTCGCCCTGCGCGAGATCGCCATCGCGATCGCGGCGCAGGCGGCCGACTTGGTCGAGGCGGGGCTGGCCGAGCAGGAAGATCAGGTCCGGGCCCGCGCCGCCGAGATCGACGCGCTGCACGACGCCCCCGACAGCCGCGCCCTGCGCTGGCGGCTGGGGGTCGATGGGGAATTTGCCGAGGAAGGGCTGCGCCGCCGGGAAATCGCCAATTTCCTCGACAATCTGCCTGGCTTGCGGGGTTAGGCCCCTCCGACTCCTATGGCTTTGCCGCGACGATCCGGGGCAGCGTCCTGATCGGTTCGACCGTGATCGCCCGGAACCAGGTTTCAGCGCCCTCGGACTGAAGCTGGATATAGCCATGGGTCAGCGGCTGGCGGGCGCCGTCCGGGGCGATCGTCGCCAGGTCGCGCACCTCGGCGACCGGCACGCCGTTGACCACATGCACCGCATGATCGCCCACGACATAGAGGTCGAGCGTGTTCCAGGCACCGACCGGGCGCTCGGCATCGGTCGCCGCCTCGACATTCCAGGTCGGCGTCCCGTTGACGATATCGACCTGCCGCCCGCCCAGGCGATAGCGCAGATGCGGCGCGATCAGCCTGGGGTCGAAGGCGACATCGGTATGCCCGCGCACCTTGCCCCCGACCGCGACGATCATGCCGGTCGATCCGGTCATGATCTCGAATTCGGCCGAGGGTCGCCAGGTGCCGAACACCTCGCCGGGCACGCCATGGCTGTGATAGAGAAGGCCGTTGTTGCGCGGCTGGTCCGCGCGCGGGGCCCAGGTCCTGGCGCCCCATTTGAACTGCAACCGCAGATGATAGTCGCGCAGATCGGCGCGGTGGACCAGGCTGCCCCAGGTCTGCCCCTTCACCCAGATGGCCGGTGCGCCGTCCACCTGCCGGACCGCGAAGTCGCCGCCGGTATCGCGGCCGGTGCCGATCGGGCGCGCACCGGGATCGGCGCGATAGGTGATCGCCGGATCGGCATAGCCCAGCCAGGGGGCCCAGCCCGTCAGGCTGCGTCCGTCGAACAGCGCGACCCGCTTGCCCGTCGCCCTGGGCAGGTCGACCAGCCGCAGCCTTTGCGGCGCGGTCACCGGCTCGCCTGCGATGGCGCGGGCCTGTTCCCGGGAGTCCTGCGCCAGCGCCGGTGTGGCCATAATGGCCAGCGCCATCCATGCTCGATCGAACCGCATCATCGCTCCCCTCTCCCACCCGTTTGGTGATTGTCGAGCGATCATAGCGCGTTATCGCTAACAGGCGAGCCCGATTTCGCGGCGGCGGATCACACTCCCGGTGACGCGGTCGGCCCGATCAGGGACCGACATCGGCCGCGCCGCTCTGGACCCGCAGGGCCTTGCCCGCCTTGAAGCCCAGCGCAGCACCGACCCGGTCGTCCCAGCCATAGGGATCGTTGCGCACGATCGGTTCGCCGTCATCGTCGAACAAGACCGTCTGATAGAGCAGCCGGACGGGAATCTGGTGCGGCAGCTTGACGAAGGTCTCCTTGCCGGTCTCGCGCGCCTTGTGCCATTCGTCGAGCACGCCCTCGTCCCTGGCCAGCATCTCGGCAAAGCCCAGCGCGTCCTCGACCCGGACGCAACCATGGCTGCGCTGTCGCTGGACCATGCCGAACAGCGCCTTTGCGGGGGTGTCGTGCAGATAGATAGCATGGTCGTTCTGCATGTCGAACTTGACCAGCCCCAGCGAGTTCTTGGGTCCGGGCTGCTGAACGATCCAACCGTCCTTCCACACCATGTTGTTCGCGCGGAGATAGCCGGGCCCCTTCTTCGCCAGCTCCTTCTTTTGGATCGAGCGGGGCACCGTCCAGGTCGGATTGGCGACGAGCCGGAAGATCGGCGATCCGAGCTGCGGCGTCTCGGTATCCGGCTCGCCGACCACCACCTTGCGAGCATCGACGATCTTGCCGTCGCGCCAATAGGTCAGGCGCGCGGCGGCGATGTTGACGTCGATCCGGGTCGCGGGCGGGCGGCGCTCCAGCCAGCGGAGCCGCTCCATCGCGACCGCCACCGCGCGCGCGCGGTCCGCATCAGACATGTTGAGGATGGCGAGCGCCTCGCTGCCGATGATGCCGTCGGGCTTCATCCCGTAATCGGCCTGCATCCGGCGCACCGCATCGACCATGGCGGGGGCATAGCTGTCGCCCCGCGCGGCGTCGGGCGCCAGATAGTCGAGCACGACCAGCTCGCGCGCGATCGCCGGAAGGCGGGGATCGGTCGCACCGGGCTTGATCGCATCGCCATTGCCCTCGATCCGGGTGTCGGGATTTTGCGGCTGGCGGACCAGCTTCCCATAGGCGTCGGACAGACGCTTGTAATTGGCGTCCTGCGGCGCAAGGCCGTCGAGCCACTGGGTCAGGTTACCGGCACGCAGCGCGGCGGCCAGCCCGGCTTTCAAGTCGGGCGAGGGCCGGGGCACGGTATAGACCTCGTACAGCTTGGTCGGATCGGTCGCGCCGCGCGCCAGCGCCGCGGCATAGCGCAGCGCCTGTTCGTTGAGCGCGGCGTCGTCGCTGGCCGTCGCATCGAACGCCATGTGGTCGAGCCCATGCGCCACGCGTCCCTCGATCGCCTGACGAAGCTGCGACCGCGTCCGGTCGCTCCAGGTCGCGGAGCCCGCCGGTTGGTCCGCCTGCGCGGAGGCATTCTGATCCGAAGCGACCTGGCCACCGCATGCCGACAGTATCAGGCCCAATGCCAATGACGTCCCCATCCGTTTATGCACGTGCAACTCCCTCATTCCGCTTCTGAAACGCACGGGGAACGAAGCGGCTCCCGAGGCTGCGGATCGGGCGAATGGTGGCGTCGGTGCGACAAGGGGCATGCGGCCGGGCGACGGTGTTAAGCCCTGTTGCGGTAGAAGCGGCCATCCCTCTTCGACGGAATCGAACCTTGTCCAACTCCTTGTTTTCACGCCGAGACCTGATGAGCGGCGGCACCGCCGCGCTGGTGATGGCGGCCCTGTCGGAACGCGTGTCGGCGCGCACGCCGGAGCGTCGGCTGGCGCTGGTCAACGCCAATACCCGCGAACGCTGCGACGTGTGCTTCTTCGCCAATGGCCGCTACCGCGCCGACGGGCTGGCCGAGCTGAACCATGCCATGCGCGACTGGCGAACCGGTGCGACGCGGACGATGGACCCCCGGCTGCTCGACCTGCTGGTCCATCTGCGCGACCGGCTCGACATCGCGCCGAACAAGCCGTTGCGGCTGGTGTCGGGCTATCGCAGCCCCAAGACCAACGGCGCGATGCATGCCCGTTCGCACGGCGTCGCCAGCAAGAGCCAGCATATGCTGGGCAAGGCGACCGACATCGCCATTCCGGGCGTGCCGCTCAACCGGCTGCGCGACGCGGCGCTGTCGCTGCGTGGCGGCGGGGTCGGCTATTATCCGCATGACGGCTTCGTCCATGTCGACACCGGCCCCTTGCGCCACTGGAGCTGAACTGGGCGACCACCGGTTCGGGCGTGCGGCGCGATCCCCGTGCAAGCCAGTGCGGGACCGCCGCCGATTAACATTTTCGTCATGCCGGATCGACAGCGCCAAACCTCGGTTAAGTCGACAGGGTCGGCCTGCCGTCGTCCCGTAACGGGAGAGTGGTCGATGGATTGGATCGCATTTCTGGTCGGCTTTACGATCATGTCGCTGGGCTCGCTGGCCATCTATGCCAAGGGTAGCAAGACGCCCCCCGCCCTGCACCACACCATGCTGCACGCGACGGTGCCCTTCATCGCCGCCACCGCCTATCTCGCCATGACGTTCGGCATCGGTACGCTGGTCCATATCGACGGATCGGTGGTCTATCTGGCGCGCTATGCCGACTGGTCGGTGACGACGCCGATCCTGCTGGCGGGGTTGGTGCTGCTGGCCTTTCATGATCGCGGGCGGACGGGGGAAGTCGGCGGCTATCTGACCGCGATCATCGTCCTCGACGTGCTGATGATCGCGACCGGGCTGATCTCGTCGCTGGCGATGGTGCCGGTGCTGAAATGGGTCTGGTATCTCTGGTCCTGCGCCGCCTTTGCCGGTGTCCTCTATCTGCTCTGGGGGCCGCTGCGCGCCATGGCGGTCGAACGCGGCGCGGCGATGGGGGCCGCCTATCGCAAGAATGTCGCGTTCCTGACGGTGATCTGGTTCCTCTATCCGATCGTCTTCCTGATCGGGCCGGAGGGGCTGAAGATCATTTCCGACCCGACCTCGGTCTGGGCGATCCTGATCATGGATGTCGTCGCGAAGGTCGTCTACGCCTTCTATGCGGCACGCAATCTGGACGACGCGCTGCGGTCCGGGACCGACCACCGCGACGCGCGCGCGTGACGCGCCCTGCCCTGGCGCTCGGCCGGGGTGTGCTGGCGGGGGCGGCCCTGGCCGCCTCCTTCGGTTCGCTGGGCGTGCAGCTCGGCTTTGCGATCCTGGCGATCGGCGTCATCGGCATGGCGCATGGAGCGAGCGACCTGGCGGTCGTGCCCCCCTCAAGGCGACGATCCTTCCTCGCGCTCTACGGCGGCGTGTCGCTGATCTGCCTGGCCTGGTGGAGCGCCTTTCCCGCCATCGCGCTGCCGCTGTTCCTGATCGCCTCCGTGCTGCATTTCGCGGCGGAAGAGGACGCCGCCATTTCGCGGCTCCAGCGCGGGGCGCTCGGGGTCGGGTTGATCGCGATACCGGCGGTGCTCCATCCCCGGGGCTATGAAGCGCTGCTAACGCTGGCGGGCGGCATGCCGGTCCCCTCCCCCGTCCTGGCCGCCCTGATCGCCGCAGGGGGCATTGCCGGCGGGTTGCTGTTCCTCCGCGCGGGTCGGCGACGCGATCCGCTGCTGGCGATCACCACCGCCGCGCTGTTTCTCCTGCCGCCGCTGGTCGGGTTTTCGGTCGGCTTCCTCCTTCTCCACGCGCTGCCGCAGACCGACGAGCGGCGACGGCGGATGGGCTGTGCCAGCCACCGCGCCTATCTGTGCCGGACGGGCCCGATCCTGATCGCGGCGGTGCTGCTCGCCGGGCTGGTCGTGTCGCTGTTCCTGCATGTCGAGGCGAGCGGTATTCGCGGCCTGTTCGCCGCGATCGCGGCACTGGCCATGCCGCATCTGCTGGTCACCCCCGCCTTTGGCCGCGATCGCACGCATGGCCGCCCGCTTCGGCCCCGGAACAGGCAGGGATCGTATCGAGTTCCCCTGCCGAGGATTCCCCCGACCATGATCCCGCCCCGGCGGGAAGGAGCAACCCCATGAAGACCAATGGCAATACGATCCTGATGACCGGCGGCGGCAGCGGCATCGGCGAAGCGCTGGCGCACCGGTTCCACGATCGCGGCGATACCGTCATCATCGCCGGGCGGCGGCAGGACGCACTGGACCGCGCGGCGGCGGGGCGGGAACGTATCCATACCGCCGTCCTGGACGTCGAGGATGACGCCGCCGTCCAGACCTTTGCGCGGCAGATCGTCGCCGACTTCCCCGCGCTGAACATCCTGTTCAACAATGCCGGGATCATGCGGTTCGAGGACCTGACCGGCCGACGCGACCTGTCCGATGCCGAGGCGACGGTGACGACCAACCTGCTCGGCCCGATCCGGCTGGCCAACGCGCTGATCGATCATCTGGTCGCCCAGCCCGATGCGGCGATCGTCAACGTTACCTCGGGTCTGGCGTTCGTGCCGCTGGTGGCCACGCCGACCTATTCGGCGACCAAGGCGGCGATCCATTCCTACACCGTCTCGCTGCGCACCCAGCTGGCGGGCAAGGTCGAGGTCATCGAGCTGGCGCCGCCGGGCGTCCAGACCGACCTGACGCCGGGTCAGGCCAGGCGTCCGGGCTATATGCCGCTGGAGGCCTTTGCCGATGCCGTCGCCGCGCAGTTCGCGCAAGACCCGACTCCATCCGAGATCCTGGTCGACGAGGTGCAGTTCCTGCGTCAGGCGGAACGCGAGGGGCGGTTCGACGAAACGCTCAAGACGCTGACCGAACGCGCCGCCGCCCAACGCAAGGCGGGCGATGCCTGACCCGCGCCGCCGCGCTTCCCGCACGCCGGGCGCAGGGCTATAAATGCCTTCTTCGTAAGGACCTGCCGATGCGTCTGATCGCGATCGAGGAACATATCCTTCCCCAGGAGGTGCGCGACGCGTGGCAGGCGGCCCCGCCGCCGCACGACCCCGTCTCGGCCTTTGCCGATGGCGGCGAGAATGGGCGGCGGCTGGCCGATCTGGGCGAAGCGCGGATCGCGCTGATGGACGAGCAGGGCGTCGACGTGCAGGTCCTGTCGCTCACCACGCCGGGGCTCCACAATCTGGCGCCCGGCGTCGCGGTCGACATGGCGCGGCGGGTCAACGACCGGATCGCCGAGGCCTGCGCGCGGCATCCCGACCGCTTCCAGGGGTTGGCCGCGCTGCCGACGCCCGACGCGGACGCCGCGCCACGCGAGCTGGAGCGCGCGGTGCGCGAGCTGGGGCTGAAGGGCGCGCTGTTATGCGGGCGGACGCGCGAGCGCCATCTGGATCATCCCGACTTCCGCCCGCTGCTGGCCAGCGCGGCGGCGCTTGGCGTGCCGCTGTTCATCCATCCGCAGACGCCGCTGGCCGAGGTGCGCCGGGCCAATTATTCCGGGATCGGCGAGACGGCGGACCTCGCGCTCGCCGCCTTCGGGCTGGGCTGGCATTACGAGGCCGGGCTGCAATGGATCCGGCTGGCGGCGGCCGGCGTCTTCGATGCGCTGCCCGACCTCCAGATCATCCTGGGCCATTGGGGCGAGGTGGTGCTGTTCTATCTGGAGCGGACCGCCGCCGTCTTCGAACGCGCGCTGACCCTGCAACGCCCGTTGGCGGACTATGCCCGGCGCAATCTCTACGTCACCGGCAGCGGCATGTGGAGCGAGGCCTATCTGCAACGCTGCCTCGAGATCGTCGGGCCGGAGCGGCTGCTCTTCTCGACCGACTTTCCCTATCAATACCGGCCCGGCGGAGCCCCGCGCCGGTTCCTCGATACCGTCCCGCTCGACGAGGCGGCACGGCGGGGACTGGCGCATGGCAATTGGGAAAGGCTGACGGGCGCGTTCGGATAGACCGGCCCGCCCGGCCCCCTCAACCCGTCTTGGGCAGCGCATAGGCCAGCGTATAGTCGCCATAGCGCGTGCCCAGCGCGCCATGGCCACCGGCGGTGATGACGACATATTGGCGGCCGTCGCGCCCGCGATAGGTCATCGGCGTCGCCTGCGCCCCGGCGGGCAGCCGCGCCCGCCACACCACCTTGCCGGTATTCAGGTCATAGGCGCGCAGATACTGGTCGGTCGTCGCGCCGATGAACGCCAGCCCGCCCGCGGTGATGATCGAGCCGCCCAGATTGGGCACCCCGGTCTTCAACGGCACGCCCAGATGCGATCCGAACAGCCCGGTATCCTGTGCGGTGCCCAGCACCTTCTTCCACAGGATGCGCCGGGTGCCGAGATCGACCGCGGTCAGATGGCCCCAGGGCGGCGCGACGCAGGGCGCGCCGAAGATTCCCACCCACGCCTTCACCACCGCGACATAGGGGGTGTTGTACTGGGTCTGGAGCTGCGCCTGCCTGGCATTCTCGCCGCCCTGCTTCTGCTTCATCAGCGATGCGACGCGCGGGTCGTCGCGGCGCATCAGCCACAGCTTGAACGGCATCTCCATCGTGTTGACCGTCATGATGCCCCGCACCGGATCGACGGCGGCCCCGCCCCAGTCGGTGACGCCGTCAAAGGCGGGGTGGCCGATGATCGGCCGCAGGCCCATCGGCTGATAGATACCCGTCCCCTGCGCGCGGCGGATGTCGATGCGGCAGAAGAGCTGGTCGATCGGCGTCGCGCCCCAGGTCGCGACCTCGGTCGGCGCGGGCGGGGTGAAGCTGGGCATCCCGGTCGAGAAGGGCTGGGTCGGCGACACGCGCACGCCCGGCGTCGCGCCGTCGGTGCGCACCGGCTTTTCGGTGATCGCCGCGATCGGGGCGCCGGTCAGCCGGTTGAGGAAATAGACCTGCCCCATCTTGGTCGTCTGGATCAGCGCCGGGATCACCCGGCCGTCGGGCGCGCGATAGTCGAACAGCGAGGGACCGATCGGCAGGTCCATGTCCCACATGTCGCGGTGGACCAGCTGCCGCATCCAGCGCAGCTTGCCGGTGGCGATGTCGAGCGCGACGATCGACGAGCCGAACCGGTCGTCGAACGGACGGCGATAGCCGATCCAGTAATCGGGCGAGGCATTGCCCGTCCCCAGATAGACGATGCCGTTCGCCGCATCCGCGGTGATCGCCCCCCACACATTGGGGGTGCCGCGCGTATAGGTCTGGCCTTCGGGCAGCGGCGCGATCGCATCCTGCGACCGGCCCACGTCCCAGGCCCAGACCGGCACGCCCGATACCGGATCATAGGCGCGCACCACGCCCGAGGGGATGTCGCGATTGACGTTGTCGATGATCCGCTCGCCGATGATCAGCCGGCCATTGACCACGACCGGCGGCGTCGTGCCGATCTGGTCGGACGGCCGCGACGTGCCCATATTGGTCCGCAGGTCGATCGCGCCGTTGTTGGCAAAGCTGGTGCAGGGCCGCCCCGTATCCGCATCGAGCGCGACGAGCCGCGCGTTGAAGGTCGGCGCGAAGATGCGATGCGGGCAAGGCGTCCCCGCAGGCGCCTCGAAATAGGTGACGCCACGGCACACCAGATAGTTGTTGCCCTGGATCGGCGCGTGCTCGTGCCAGCTCCATTTCGTCTTGCCGGTCGTCGCGTCGATCGCCTGGACGAAGGAATGCGGCGTGCAGGTATAGAGCGTGTCGCCGATATGGATCGGCGTCGCTTCCGAATGATATTCGCGCTTGTGCGCCTGGCTCTCCGCCGCCATCGGCAGGTCGCCGGTCCGCTGGGTCCAGGCGAGTTCGAGCCGCCCGACATTCTGCGGCGTGATGTCCGCCAGCGCCGAGTAACGCCGCCCCGACAGGGTGCCGCCATAATCGCGCCAGTCGCCATCCGCTTCCCCGGTTGGCGCGGCGGGCAGCGCGACGCCGGTCGACGCTTGCTGCGCCTCGACGCCCTGCCCTCGCAGCCCCCAGGCACAGATCCCCAGCGCGACCAGCCCCGCCGCCAGCGCGGGCACCGCACGCGCACGCGACCGCCAGGATCGGCCATGCAGCCCCGTCAGCAACACGAGGCCGAGCAGCACGGTCGGCGCGACCAGCCGCGGGACGAGCTGGAGCCCGTCCAGCCCCACCTCCCAGAGCGACCAGATCAGCGTCCCGACCCAGATGGCGACGAACAGCCAGCGCCCGAGCGGGCTCCCCCGTCCGAGCAGCGCCCCGCTCGCGACCATCGCGACACCGACGACCAGATAATAAGGCGATCCGCCCAGCGATGCGAGCACGCCCCCGGCCACCGCAAAGAAGCCGCCCAGGATCGCCACGCACCATGCGAGGACCAGCCGGTATATCCGCGCCATTATCTTGCCCCTTGTTTCTGCAAGCGCCTCAACGCGCAAAGGGTCTTGAAGTCCCAAGATAAATTGATTTTCATCAAAGGCGCGGCGGCGCCGATGCGACACGCGTCACGAAATGTCGGATGGCCGACCGATCATGGTACCGATCCCAATCTTTTGCGTTGAGGCCTTTTCGGAGAGCCAGCATGATCGACCCCAGCACAACCCGGACCGGCATCCGCCGCACAGGCGAGATGGCGGCGGTCTTCATGATCGGCGACGGAATGCTGGGCCTGTTGCAGCCGACACGGCATGTCGCGCTGTGGCGGTCGCGGGTCGGCGCGGTGGACGGGATGGTCCGCCCCTTCGCCGGGCACCCGATGCGGCGGCGCGCCTATGGCCTGCTCCAGATCACGGCGGGTCTCGCCCTGGCCGCCCGGCTGACGCGATAGGGATCACGGCGTTCCGGCGAACCGGGCGCCCCGTCGCCCGCATCCGCAGATACAGGGGAGGAGCGAAGCCCTATCGACACCCGGAAAAGATGCGTTAGTCACCGGTCAGGAGATTGATATGAAACGCATAATCCTCCGGATGAAGCGATTGCGGCAGGCCGATCACCAAATCTCGTCGCAGGTTCGCGCCGTGTTGGTGGACTCGCTCTATGCGTCTCCCCGCTCCTTGGTCATCGGGGCGCTGACCAGCAGCGCGATCGCGGCGGTGGTCGCCTGGTATAGCGACGACCATTGGCTGATCGCCTGTGCGATCGGCATCGGGCTGGTCGGGCTGGGCCGTACCATCGACACGCTGTCGACGCGCGGATCGATCACGGTGCGCGAGCAGGAACGCGGCTATCGCCTGGGCGCCCTGAGCTATTCCGCGCTGCTGGGTCTGTTCGGGTTGCTGACGCTGACCCGGACCGAGGACGGCGTCCTCCATCTCCTGTCCGTCACGACCGCGATCGGCTATGCGGCGGGGATTGCGGGGCGCAATGCCGGGCGGCCGCTGATCGCGCTATCCCAACTTTGCTGCGCCTCGCTGCCGCTGGCGCTGGGGCTGCTGATCCCGCTGCATCCGCTCAAGGCGCTGATGGCGGCGGTCATCCTGCTCTTCGTCATCGCGATGCTGGACATCACCCAGCAGACCTATGCCGTCATCCTGCGCGCCACGGTCGCCTCCGAGGAAAAGGCCGCGCTGGCCGAACATCATGCGCGCATGGCGCGGCGCGACGACCTGACCGGCGTGGCCAACCGCACCGCCTTTCGCGAGCATTTCGAGGAACGGCTCGGCGGCCTGTCCGCATCGGGCGGCAAGCTGGCGCTGCTCTGGCTCGACCTCGACCGGTTCAAGGAGGTGAATGATTCCTTCGGCCATCTGGCGGGCAACGAGTTGCTGGTCGCGGTCGCGCGGCGGCTGGATGCGCGGTTCGGCGACAGCGGCATCGTCGCACGGCTGGGCGGCGACGAATTCGCGGTGCTGTGCCATATCGCCCAGACCGAGACGGCCGAGAGCATCGGCACGACGATCCTCGATCTGGTGCGACAGCCGGTGCCGTTCGGCGGGCACAGGCTGCGCAGCTCCGCCTCGATCGGCGCGGCCGTCGCGCCCGACGATGGCTGCGACGCGGACACCCTGTTGAAGAATGCCGATCTGGCGCTGTACCGCGCCAAGGAGAGCGGGCGCGGGCGTTTCCACCTCTATGAGCCGCTGATGGACGAGAAGATCGAACGCCGTCGCCAGCTCGACGCGGCGATGGAGGGGGCGCTGGAGCGGGGCGAGTTCCACCTGCTCTTCCAACCGATCTACGGGCTGGCGCAGGGCGGCATCACCTCCTGCGAGGCGCTGTTGCGGTGGAACAGCCCGGAATTCGGCCCAATCTCGCCGGGCGAGTTCATCCCGATCGCCGAGGAGAACGGCCTGATAGTCGCGATCGGCGACTGGGTTCTGCACCAGGCCTGTCGCACCGCCAGCGCATGGCCGCCCGAGGTCACGGTTGCGGTCAACCTGTCGCCCGTCCAGCTGCGCACACCCGACCTGACCGCCACGGTCGTGAGCGCGCTCCGCACCAGCGGCCTGCCCCCGAAGCGATTGACGCTGGAGGTGACCGAGACGGTCCTGCTCGACGATGTCGAACGCTCGCTGGCGGCGCTGACCGAACTCAACCGGATCGACGTGTGCACCACGCTGGACGATTTCGGGACGGGCTATTCCTCGCTCAGCTACCTCACCCAGTTTCCGTTCCAGACGCTCAAGATCGACCGGTCCTTCGTCGTCGACCTGGAGCATAATCCCGCCTCGATCGCGATCATCCAGACGATCGTCGATCTCGCCGCCAAGCTGGGGATGCGGACCGTGGTCGAGGGGGTGGAGACGCCCGCCCAGCTCGACCAGCTGCGCCGGACGCGGTGCGATGCGGTGCAGGGCTTCTTGCTGGCCCGGCCGATGACCGCCGAGCAGATGGCCGGGCTGTTCACCGACCGCGCGGTCGGCGCGCATGACCCCGGGCAGGAGCATCCCCTGCCCGGGGCCGGTTGATCAGCGCGCCGCCTTGTCCCGCAAGCGGGTCTGCGCGGCGACCAGCCGCTCCATCCGTTTCAGATCGCCCTCGGTCAGCCGGAGCGCGGCATCCGCCCACAGGTCGACGACCGCCTCCAGCTCTTCGAGCGGCAACGGATTGACCGCGCGCGACGCCTCATAGATGGCGCAATGCGCGCTGTGCCGCCTCTGGTTCTGGCGGATATAGTCGGCGACCATCCGCCGCCCCTCGCCCGGCGCGGCCAGGCCATGGACCAGCCCCATCTCGTACAGCTCCTCGGCGCTATAGGTCCGGCCGCTGAGGATCATCTGCTCCGCCCGTGCCGCGCCCAGCCGCCGCGACAGGAAGCAATGCGCCCCCATGCCGGGGAACAGGCCGAACATGGTCTCGGGCAATCCGAAACTCGTCCCGCGCTCGGCGATGACGACATGGAAGGACAGGAGCGCCTCGAACCCGCCGCCCAGCGCATCGCCCTCGGCCAGCGCGATGGTGACGATCGGGCGGTCCAGCCCGCGCATGTTGCGGTAGAGGATCTGCACACAGCGATGGCCGTAGCGGACCAGCGCGGCATGGTCGCGGGTACGGATGGCGTGCGCGAACAGGTGCAGGTCGCCGCCCAGCGAGAAGACGCCGGGGAAGCGCGAACCGAGCACCAGATAGCGGATCGGCATCGCCCCCGTATCGACGAGTTGGGTGATGTCGTCCTGCCACCGGACGAAATCCTGCAGCAGATCGGGGTTGAAGCTGGGCCGGGTCCGCGCCCGCATATCGGTCCACAGGGTCTGTGTGTCCGGATCATAGTCAGTGTCGAGTTGCTCGAAGCGAAGCATGGCGCTGGCCGTCGGCACCGCGGCCGTGGCGGTTGGCCGATCGCGACGGTCGGCGGCCAGTTTGATGTCGTAAGCGGTCATGGATCATACTCTCTGTCGTGCAGCCCATTGCTGCACGACGGAGATAAGCCCGGCGGGCCAGCCTCTACCCTTGGCAAAATGCCGCGCCGACAAAGACTTAACGCAGTATAGTTTCGCTCCGTCCGCCCATCGGCGGGCCGCCCGGCGGCCGATGCCGTGTTGATCCCGCCCATGGCTTGTGTCAGGCAAAGCCATGCAACCCCATATCCGCGCGATCGTCGCCGCCTCGGTCCATGCCTTCGTCACCGGCCGCAAGGTGGCCGGGCTCTACGACCAGTCCACGGCCCGGCATCTTCGGATCGCGGCGGAGGCGCGGGGGCCGCATCTCCAGGGCTATGACGGAGAGCGCAACGCCAAGTTCGGCGGCACCCTGCCCGAACTGCGCGACACCGGCGCCGACGCCGCGATCCATATGGAGATCGAGGACGACGCGGCGCGGGGCTATGACAGGAGCAGCGCCAGCCACTTCACCGCCAAGGTGGCCGACCAGATGGTGCAGCTATACGATCACGCCGACGGGGCGTGGTTCACCTTCGAGATGCAGAGCGCCCCGCCCAGCCCGTGACGGGCGCGCGCCGCCGCCGGATCAATTGCCGTCGGAGTCGACCACGACCACGACCGGCCGCCCCCGCGACGTCGGTTCCCAGCCCGCGGACAGGGCCGCGCGCACGCAGCGCGTAATCGTCGCATCGTCGAGTTGAAGGCGGCCGCGCGGCAACCCCTTCAACAGCCGCTTGGGCGGCGGGAATTCGACCAGGGCTTCGCGCTTGGCATCGTGCTGGAGCAGCCCGATCGTCATGCCCTTCCAGCCCTCGTCATCCGACTGATGGGGTTCGCTGTGCAGGTGCCAGTCATATCGGGCGCCATCGACTTCGACCGTACCGGCATTGTTTCGGGATTTCGACATGGCGCGCGCCCTAGCATGCCGACCCGGGCTTCGCCCAGACCGCCGCCCCGCCGGTCGGGGTCGCGGATTCGATCAGGCGACGATGGATCACCCGCATCGCCTCCACATCCCGCCCGCAATAGAGCCGCAAGGCCCGGTCGAGCGTCATGCGGCGACCCGGCGCGCAGTCGGGCGCGCTGGCCTCCAGATAGGCTTCGACTGCATCGCCGCCCTGCTTCACCGCCAGCCCGGCATAGTCGAGATGCGGCGCGATCGTCGGCAGCACCGCCTTGATCGACCAGCTGCCACGCTGGTCGCGGTGATACCAGTGATCGCGCGCGACGGGCAGCAGGTCGACGATCCGGTCCGCCAGGCTGGTCAGCGGTGCCGCCAGATCGGGGAAGCCCAGCGCGAGCCGTTCGATCACCCCGCGCTCGAAACTGGCATGCCAGGCGATCACCGCGCCGGTGGCGGGCAGCGCGGCCAGCGCCTCGGCACAGGCACGACGCGGATCAAGGCCGTCGAGCGACAGGAATTCGCGGCGGGCGATGCGGCCATCGGCCTCCTCGATATCGGCGACGAACTGGAACGGCACCTGTTCATAGGGACGGCTGCCCGGCCAGACCGGCAGCGCGCGCGAGACGGTTTCGAAATCGAGCCAGATGCGGGGATAGGCCCAGTCGCGGGTCGCCGCCGCCGCGCCCGCCGGATCATGCTCGACGGCGCCCGTCATCGTCGCCCGCTGGATCCGGCGGTCGGTATCGGACCGGAGTTCGTCCACGGGCACGCGGGTCAGATCCTCAAGGCCGCGTGCCGCGAACCGCTTTCCCGCCCCACGCGGCAGGATCGACACGGGCCATTCGGGGCCGGGCGGCAGGCTGGCACCGCAATGCGCGTGGAAGCCACACGGATGCGGCGCCCGACATTGATCGCCCGGCAACGTCTGCGGTTCGTCGCCCGCCAGCACGTCCCGCGCGCCGCTTAGGGTCGCGGATCGCTCGGCGACGACCCCGGCGATCCGATCGGTCACATCGGCTTCCGCAAAGACGCCCGAAAGGTCGCCGCCGGGCGGCAGGTCGAATTCCCGGTCGAGGTGACGGACCGCCGCCGAGGCGATCGTCAGCCCGTTCCCCTCGGCCGCCCAGCACTGGGTCGCGACGGTGCCCAGATGCTCGGGCTTGGCTTTGGTCGCGCTGCGCACGTCGATCAGGCGCCAGCGGTCGTCGCTCGCGGGCATGGCGATAGCGATCGTCGCGCAGAGCCCGTCGCGCTCGAACGCGGCGTTCAGGACCGGGCGCCGCTCGGCCAGTGCGGCGCGTGTCGCGGCGACCGCGGCGGGCCAGCCCCGACCAGGGTCGATCGCCGTCGCTCCGGGACATTGCCGCTGCGCCTCGGCCTTGACCGCCTGCGCGGCGGCGCGGCGGGCATCGGCCTCGGCATTCTCCTCGACCGACGCCGCATCGGGGCGGAACCGCATCAGCCACAACAGGCGCGGGCAGCGTTCGAAGGCGGCCAGCCGGGCGGGCGTCATCGCCATGCGCTCACGAGGCAAAGTCGCAGCCCTCCACACCCCATCCCGTCCAGCGGCGGACCATGTCGCGCGCATCATCCGACGCCTCGTCATCCTCCATGGCATCGAGCAGCGCGGCATGGCGATCGATCCTGGCCAGCCAGTCGGCGCGGACGGCCTCTATGTCGCGGGGCAGCAGATAACGTTGCCACAACCGGGCCACGCGCCGCTCGGCGAACAGACGCGCCAGCACCGCGCGGGTCCGCAGCAGCGGAAGGTCGCCATGGTCGCGCCGCAGGACGGCGAACATCTGCGAGGGATAGAGTTCGCGCTCGCGGTCGAGCATCGGCAGGATCACGGCATCCAGCCGCGCCTCCTCGGGACTGGGCAGGGTCGGCATCGTTCCTCCTGGATCTTGCGGGACAGGCATTAGCGGGCGAGCGCGATCAGCTGGGCCAGGCCGTTGGCCCCCGTCTTGGCCATGATCGCGGCGCGGTGATCCTCGACCGTCTTGATGCTGAGCCCCAGGAGGTGCGCGACCACCTTGCTGCTATGGCCCAGCACCACCAGGTCGAAGACCTGCCGTTCGCGCGCGGTCAGCGCGGCGGTGCGCGCGCGAATGGCGCGCTGATGCCGCGACCAGGCCACACCCTCGGCCACCGCCGCGATCAGGCGGCGCTCATCGAACGGCTTTTCGAGATAGTCGAGCCCGCCATAGCGCCGCACCGAGTCGACCGCATTGGCGGTGGTCGGCCATGCCGTCATGAACACGATCGCGACCGCCGGGTCGATCTCGCGCACCCGGTCGGCGAAACCGAAACCGTCGAGATCGCCCATCATGATGTCGGTCACGACACAGTGCGCGGGCGCGTCGGCATAGGCCGACAACAGGATGGCGGGGTCGAGAAACGGTTCGGCGGCATGACCATGGCGGACCAGCAGCCGCGCGACCGCCGCCCCCAGATCGCGGTCGTCATCGACGATATAGACGATCGAGCGCGCGGTGTCCGGGCCCCCCTCGCTCATTGCCCCGCCCCCGCGAGCGGCAGGGTGAGCGTGGCGCAGACATCCCCCGCCGCATTGGCTTGCCGGGTCAGCGTCCCGCCATGCGCCTCGACGATGGCGCGCGCCACCAGCCCGCCGACCCCCATGCCCGGCCGCATCGCCTGGTCCGGTGCGCAGCGGTTGCGGATGCCGATCCGGACCATGTCCCCCTCTCGGGCCGCCGCGATCCCCACCGAACCATCGCAGGCCTGCAAGGCGTTGCGGACGAGGTTCACCATGGCCTGCGACAATTCGATCTCCTGCCCCAGCACGAACAGGTTCGGATCGATCGGATCGATGGTCAGCACGGTCCGCGCCGCCTTCGCCTCCGGCCCGACCAGCGCGGCGACCATATCGATCAGCGCCGCGACCGGCAGCGCGCTGGGTTCGTCGACCGCGCGCCCGCCAAAGCGGCGCAGGCGGCGCACCAACTGCGACAGGGTCGCGGCCTTGCGGTCGATCAGCGCGGCGGCCTCGGCGATTTCGGGATCGGCATCGGCCGCGATCACCCGCAAATGGCTCGCCTCGATGGCGATCGTGGACAGGGGCTGGCTGATCTCGTGGATGACCGCGACCGACATGGCGCGCAGCGTCTTCAGCCGCTCGGCCTGGAACAGCATCCGGTCGCGCCGGGCCAGATCGACCTGCGCCTTGGCCTGTGCGTCCGAAAAGCTGCCCGCGAGATAGCCGACCACGACCACGGATGCGAGACTCATGTGCAGCGCGAGCCGCTCGGCCAGCGGCAGCGGGCCGGTGGTGAACGGCAGGGTGATCGCCGCGACGACGAGCACCGCGCACCAGCCCGCCGTCCGGCCGAAGCGCAGCCCGATCCAGGCCACCGCCAGCAGCCCCGGCGTCACCGGCGTGCCCAGCCCGACCGCCGCCAGCAGCACCGCCAGCGCCATCGCCGTGCCGAGCACCAGCGCCGCCTCGCCCAGCGCCAGCATCCGCCCCCGATCGATTCGCGCCACCCGTCGCCATCCGGGCGCGCCCTGCACCGCCCAGAGCAGCGGCGGCGCCACCAGCATGACGCCCAGCAGGTCGCCGACCATGAAATTGGTCAGCGACGCGACGAGGCGCGACGCGCCGTCCGCCCCGGTCAGTTCGGGATGCCACAAAGCCCAGGGCAGCGACGCGAGCGACGCCGCGACCGGGGCCGCGACCGATCCGATGGCGAGCGGCATCGGCGCGACGCCGAGGGTCGATCGCAGATGCGGCGCCAGTCGCCGCACCGCCCACACCACCGCGCCATAGGTCAGCGGCGGTCGCGCGACGCCGATCATCGCCATGATCCAGCCCGGCGCGCCCGGCACGATCACGCCGTTGACCGTCTGAACGACCAGCTCGGCGATGGCGATCGCGGGGGTCAGGCGCGGCCCCCGGCTCCACAGCAACGCGATCCGAAGACCCGCGGCCGGATAGAGCAGCGAGTAAAAGCCCTGCCCACCCCACATCGCCGCGACATGGTGCGACACCAGGAACGCGACCGCATAGCCCGCAATCCAGGGCAGGTCGGCGCGGCGGGGGCGTACCGAACGGAGCAGGGACGACAGGAAAGCGCGGACCGGGATCATCACCGACTCCTTAGCCGGATCGGTTCGCCAGCGGCTATCGGGGTATTTCCCGGATAGGTCTTGCCCGCCACTTGCGCCGATGACCGCGCGGTCACTGGCAAGGAACCGCAATGCCCATCTATCGCGCATCACAGCTCATGCAATTGCGAACCGTCACGCCGCCGGACGGCAAGCCGGACTGGGCGAACCAGATCGCCGACGTGGCGGTCGATCGCATCCCGGACGAGCTGTGCGGGCCGGGGCTCTATGCCCTGTTCCTCGACGGGGCGCTCTTCTACATCGGGCTGCACGTCGGCGAACAGGCGGGCGCGGACTATTCCGTCCTTCATCGCTGGGTGCTGCACGTCGTCGGGCAGACGATGCGATCGCCGCGCATCAGCTTCAGCCGCGCATCGCTGCGCCGCCTGCTCGACGCGCAGGCGGGCGATCCGGTCAGCGAGGCGCTGGCCGCCTGCCTGCCAGCCGGGCGCGCGACCGACCTTGCCGCGCTGCCCGCGCATCCGCTGCTCAGCGGAGCGCATTGCACCGCGCAAAAGGCCGTCTTCGCCGCGCGCCACTGGGACGTGTTCGGGCCGGGCCATGAGGATGACATGCTCGACCGCATCACCTGTCTGTTCCAGCCCGTCGCGGCAGCGTGGCCCGAGCGGCTGGCTGGCGCGGAGGGGCGCGAGCGCGGCGCATGGGCGCGCGAACAATGGCTGCGCCCCGCCGAGACGTTGTTGGTGAACAGGTTCCAGCCGATCTGCAATGCGGCCGTCGGGCTCGGCACACAGCGCGACCCTATCGGCGAGGCCGAGGTGGAAGCGGCGATGGCGGCGGCGTTGCCGCAGGAGCTTGCCGCCTTCCAGCGCGCCGAATCCGAACAGCGCAACGCACAGCATGCCCCTGCCCCCGCCGGCGTCGTCGAGGCCTATCTCGATACGTCCGATGCCGAAACGCTTGAAATCGCAGAAGAGGAAGGACTGAGTTTGAGCGAGCTTACATTCCGCAACGGGTTGAGCCCGGCGGGGAGCCAATTCATCAATACATTGATCGATGCCTCCCCGGCCGGCCTGGAACTCTATTTCACCGAGATTCCGGATCTGCGCATGCGCATCGCGGGGCAACGGACGATCGCGGTCCGCCTGACGACCGCAGGTGAGCGTCTGCGCTGCTATACCCGCGTCGATCCCGAAAAATGCCGGACGCTGGGCTTCGAAGACGTCGCGGTCCTCGCGAACGACCCCATGTCGAACAGCTTCTATATCGATCCCGCAAAGATCGATCCCGGCATCCTCCTCGTCCTGGTCGGAGCCAGCCTGAAGTGACCTGGGACCCGCCCGGTAATTTCGTCAGCAGCGATCCCGGGCGGGACGTACGCGGCATCTGGCGCCAGCCCGATGGCAGCGTCATCATCTGGGAGCAGGAGATCGAACCGCGCCGATGGTGGAACCGGGTGACGCGGCCGCTCGGCATCCTGCTGATCCTCGCGGCGATCGCATGGCCGCTGGTCCTGCTGGCGCATGGCTGGCCGCGCCTGGGCCTCGGCTTCGCGGTCGCCGACCTCTGCCTCGTCTCGACGGGGCGCGACCTGATGCGCTGGGGCGCGAAGCGATGGCGCGAGGGGGGCGACTGATCCGGTCGCCCTCCCTTCCCCATGGCCGGACAGGCCAATTGGCCAAGCCAGCGATGGCAGTACCAATTTAGACTCGATGGGCCGCCCGGTTCGCTCTGACATCCGGCGCGCCTTTCGGGACGGGCGACGAACAACGGCGATGCCGTCCGCCCAGGGATCATGACGAAAAATTCATGACCCCATCCCTCTGTAATATAGACACAATCCCCGGTCGGCCATGCCCCATGCCGATTTTGGGGCGAAACCTGTTGTCACCATGTTGACAGGCATGACCATTCCATGTCACCGATAAGACCATAAGATTACAAGAACGTGATGCAGGAAGACATTTTCGGTCCGATGCCGCGATTCGCCGTACACGGCCCATAGGCCGGACGACGGACGCGACGATGGACACCGGACAGGCTTCGCGTCCCAGCGCAGCAGATGAGACCGTCGATCCCGGTTCGTGAACGCTTCTCGCGTTCCGGTCGATGACGCCTCCTGCCTCCCGCCGATTGCCGATGCCCTTTTCGGCACAGTCTCGGGGAAGCCCGGCACGACGAGCGCGCGTCGGGATCAGAGGAGGGAAAATGCATGATTACGTCACCGCGTAACGGCGTGTCGCGTCCGGGCCGCAAGCGCCTGCTCCAGACGACGGCGTTCACCGCCGCCGGGCTGGCCTCGGCGATGATCGCCGCGCCCGCCCTGGCGCAGACGAGCGGCCCCGCCGCCGCCAATGCCAGCATCTCGACCGCCGCCGCCGCCGGGTCAGGCCAGACCGCCGCCCAGGCCGATACTGCCGGGAATGGCGGGCAGGACGAGATCACCGTCACCGGCTATCGCCAGAGCATCGCCTCCGCGCTGGCCGCCAAGCGCAACGACATTCGCATCACCGACGGCATCTCGTCGGAGGATATCGGCAAGTTCCCCGCCCAGAACATCACCGAAGCGATCCAGCGTATCGCCGGCGTCCAGATGTCCAACATCAACGGACGCGGCTCGACGATCAGCATCCGTGGCCTGGGTCCGCAATATGCGCGCACCACGATCAACGGCCAGACCTTCGCCAGCGCCGACTTCAAGGACGGCTTCCGCTACGACATCATCCAGACCGACCTGGCGAGCGCGATCCAGGTCATCAAGTCGCCGACCGCCGACATGGACACGGGCGGCCTGGCGGGCACGGTCAACATCGATACGGTCAAGCCGCTCGCCTATAAGGGCCCCAGCTTCATCGCGGGGGTGAAGGGCTATTATTCCGACTATCGCGGCGACGTCACGCCCAAGGTCAACGCCGCCTATATCAAACGGTTCGCCAACGACACGATCGGCGTCATGCTGGACGTCGGCTATCAAAAGCTGAAGGATCGCGGCGACTATCTGTTCATCAAGAACTGGTATCAGCCCGGCGCCGTGGCGGGCGCGTCGGACGTGCAGGTGCCGGGCAATCTGCGCTATCGCCGGATCGAGCGCGACACCGAGCAGCTGATGGGCAGCGGCGCGATCCAGTGGAAGCCGCAGGACAATTTCGAGGTGCTGCTCCAGGGCGAATATTCGCGCGACCATACCCGGTACGACACCCGCCAGATGGTCTTCGGCCGCTGGGCCGCCTCGGCGGTGAAGGTCAACAGCTCGGCCAACGGCGTGGCGAACAACATCTCGATCGGCAGTTTCAACGTCGACAACAACGACCAGCCCGAACTGCGCAAGCTCCAGACCCAGGCCTATACCGGCACGGTCAGCTGGAGCCCGACCGACACCACCCATATCCGCGCGATCGGCCATTATACCCAGGGCGATGCCAAGCTGTACGAATGGGCGACGATCGACGAGGTGCGCTTCGCGAATGGCGGCACGCTCGACATCTCCGATCCGTTCAACGTCAAGTGGAACACCGCCAGCCTGACCGACGGCTCGATCTACAACATGGGCAACCGCACCTGGTACGCCTTTGTCGACGGCGCGACGCATATCCAGTCGGCGCGCGACCGCGCGGTGCAGACCGACCTGACCCAGGATCTCGACTGGCACGGGATCAAGGCGCTGGTCTTCGGCGCGAAATATCATCACGAGAGCTTCGACACCAAGGCCTATCGCCACGACCGCGACGCCGATGTCAGCGATCCGGTGACCTATCCCGAATATGCCTGGATTCCCGACCTGTCGAAGACGGGCGTGCTGGTGAACGACTTCCTGGGCGGGTCGATGGCGATCCCGCACAGCTTCCTGTCGGTCAATGCGCCGCTGTGGCAGCAGATCCTGCGCGACAAGGGCATCACCGTGCCCGACACGCCCGACTGGCCCAACACCTACAAGGTCGACCGCTATATCCCGGCACTCTATGCCATGGCCAATATCGACGGCACGCTGTTCGACCTGCCGGTGCGCGGCAATGTCGGCGTTCGCTACGAACATACCCACCAGAACGTCACCAGCAGCCTGACCAACGGCACCGGCAGCGACGCGACCCTGCTCGGCCAGCAGCATGTCGTGCAGGATTATGGCAATGTCCTGCCCAGCGCCAGCTTCGCGCTGGACGTGACGCCGCATCTGGTCGCGCGCATCGCGGCGGCCAAGGTGCTGGTCCGCCCGCTGCTCAACAGCCAGACGCAGATGGCCGACACCATCACCCGCGTGACCACCAGCCTGCGCCCCAGCGTCTCGGTGGCGCAGGGCGAGAGCCGCCTGAAGCCGCTGACCGCCAACCAGTTCGACCTCAGCCTGGAATATTATCACGGCAAGGGCAATTCGATCACCCTGGCCGGCTTCTACAAGGCGGTGAAGAACGGCACCTTCACCCAATTCTACTGCCCGTCCTCCTATGACGGCGTGGCGCTGAACGGCGTGGTCAGCGATTGCCAGTCGGCCGACCTCAAGACCGACTATAGCTTCAGCCGGGTGCTGAACGACGACCGGGTCATCCATATCAAGGGCCTGGAACTGGGCGCGTCGCAGAATTTCGATGCGATCCTTCCCGTGAAGGGCTTCGGCGCGGTCGGCAACGTGACGGTGGTCGACACCGATGCCAGCGCGATCGGCACCGGATTCAACCTGCGCGACCTGTCGAAGCTGACCTGGAACCTGACGCCCTATTGGGAAAACGAGATGTTCAGCGTGCGGCTGTCGGTCAACCACCGCAGCTCCTATGTGCAGGATGCGGCGTCGAGCTTCTTCGTCAATAGCGGCCTGACCCATGTCGTGCGCCCGCGTACCCAGATGGACCTGGCGCTGGGCTTCAATCCGACCAGCTATCTCAGCTTCACGGGCGGCATCATCAATCTGAACAACACCCATGAAGACGCCTATCAGACGAATGCCAACACCTTCCAGCTCGCCAGCCGGACGGGGCGCACCTTCTATCTGTCGGCGTCGACGAGGTTCTGATCTCCCCTCTGGAGGGCGGACCGCCGCACGGGTCGATCCGCCCTTCCCTTTCCGCCCTTTGCCGGGAACAAGACCTTCGTGATGACTTTCCCCAAGACGCTCGGCCTGATCGGCACCCTGTTGCTCACCGCCTCGACGGCCCATGCGCAGGGCGATGGCGGGCAGGCCGCGCGCGACGCACTCCGGCGGCTCGGCGTGCCCGAGCGTCAGCTTTCGGTGGCGATCCAGCCCTCGCCCGATCCCCGCTACCGCGTCCGGATCGATCACGACCGGCTGCGGGTCGAGGCGTCCTCGCCGGTCGCGGCGGTACGCGGCGCGGCGGCGGCGCTGACCGCGCAAGGACGGCTGTCGGTCAGCTGGGAGGGCAATCGCGTCGGCCCGATGACCCACCTGACCACCGGTGACAGCGGCTGGGTCGCCTCTCCCTTCGGCTTTCGCGCCTATCTGAACACCTGCACCTATGGCTATACCACCCCTTGGTGGGGCTGGCCGCGATGGGAGCGCGAGATCGACGCGATGGCGGTCCACGGCGTCGACATGCCGCTCGCCATGGAGGGGCAGGATTATGTCTGGCGCCAGCTCTGGCGCGAACAGGGGCTGAGCGAGGCGCAACTGGCGCGGCATTTCTCCGGCCCGGCCTTCCTGCCCTGGCAGCGCATGGGCAATATCGAGGGCTATCGCGCGCCGCTGCCGACCGGGTGGATCGACAAGAAGCGCGATCTGCAAAAGCGCATCCTGGCGCGGATGCGCGAACTGGGCATGACGCCGATCCTGCCCGCCTTTGCCGGTTACGTGCCCAAGGCCTTTGCCGAGGCGCATCCCAAGGCGCGCATCTACAAGATGCGGTCCTGGGAGGGGTTCGAGGGCACCTATTGGCTCGACCCGTCCGACCCGCTGTTCGCGCCGCTCGCCAAGCGGTTCCTGGACCTCTACACCGCCGAATATGGGCCGGGGCAATATTACCTCGCCGATGCCTTCAACGAGATGGTGCCGCCGATCGCCGAGGACGGCAGCGACACCGCGAACGCCGCTTATGGCGACGCGACCGCCAACACGCCCGCGCTCGACGCCGCGACCAAGGCGGCGGCGCTGCCCCGCGAGGTCCGCGACGCGCGACTGGCCGCCTATGGCCAGCGGCTCTATGCCGCGATCGCGGCGGCGCGGCCCGATGCGACCTGGGTGATGCAGGGCTGGCTGTTCGGCGCGGACAAGAAATTCTGGACGCCCGATGCCATCGCCGCCTTCCTCCGCGACGTGCCGGACCGGAAGATGCTGATCCTCGACATCGGCAACGATCGCTATCCCGGTATCTGGAAGACGACGAACGGGTTCGACGGCAAGAGCTGGGTCTATGGTTATGTCCATAATTATGGCGGCAGCAACCCGGTCTATGGCGCGCCCGATTTCTACCGCCGCGACGTGGCCGCGCTGTTCGCCGATGGCGCGCGCGGGAATGTCCGCGGGTTCGGCCTGTTCCCGGAGGGGCTGCACAGCAACAGCCTGGTCTATGACTATGCCTATGACGTGGCCTGGCCCGGCGGCGACATGGCGATGGCGCCGTGGCTGGGCCGCTATACCGCCGCGCGTTACGGCCGGAGCGACCCGGCGATGGTCGCGGCGTGGCAGGATGTGATCGCGGGCGCCTATGACGTGCGCTACTGGACCCCGCGCTGGTGGAACGAGCGCGCGGGCGCCTATCTGTTCTTCAAGCGACCGGCGGCCGATGCGCCGACCTATCCCGCCGAGCCCGGCGACCGTGCGAAGCTGCGCGCCGGGATCGCGGCGATGCTCGAGCTCGCCCCCGCTTATGGCAGGAGCCCGCTCTATCGCTACGATCTGGTCGATCTGACCCGCCATGCCGCCAGCCTGTCGCTGGACGACACGGTCAAGGCCGCCGTCGCCGCCTATCAGCGGGGCGATGTCGCCGCCGGAGACCGGGAAACGGCGCGGATGAAGGCGCTGGCGCTCGCCATCGATCACCTGATCGGCGGGCAGCAGGAAAGCCTGGCCAGCTGGATCGCCGATGCGCGCAGCTATGGCGACACGCCCGCCGAGAAGACCGCCTATGCGCAGAATGCCAAGGCGCAGGTGACGATCTGGGGCGGGCGCGGGCATCTGGGCGACTATGCGTCCAAGGCCTGGGCGGGCATGTATGCCGATTATTACCTGCCGCGCTGGACGCGCTATCTGGCCGAGGCGCGTGCCGCGGCGCTAGCCAGGCGGCCGGTCGACGATGCGGCCTTCACCGCGAAGCTGCTCGACTGGGAAAGGGCCTGGGTCGCCGATCCCCGCCCCTATAAGGCCAGCGCCCCCGCCGACCCGGTGGCCGAGGCCCGCGCGCTGATGACGGAGACGGCCCGGTGACGACCCTGACCGCCAGACCCGAGCGCTTCGCCTCGCTCGACATGTTCCGGGGCGCGACCATCTTCCTGATGATCGTGGTCAACACGGCGGGCGCGGGCGGGGCCTTCACCCAGTTGCAGCATGCGCCGTGGTTCGGCTTCACGCTGGCCGACCTGATCTATCCCAGCTTCCTGTTCGCGGTCGGCAATGCGATGAGCTTCGCGCTGACCCGGCCGATGCCCGAGCCCGTCTTCCTGCGCCGCATATTCAAGCGGGCCGCGCTGATCTTCCTGCTCGGCATGCTGATGTACTGGTTCCCCTTCGTCACGCACCAGGCGGACGGCAGTTGGGTCGCCAAGCCCTTCGCCGACACGCGGCTGACCGGCGTGCTGCAACGCATCGCGCTCTGCTATCTGCTGGGGGCGCTCCTTGCGCGCTATCTGCGGCCCAGCCATCTGGCGATGGTCGCAGTCGGGCTGGTCGTCGCGCACTGGGCGATCCTGACGGGCCTGAGCCCGGCGGGCGAGGCGTTCGGGCGGTACAAGAATGCGGGCACGTTGTTCGACCTGTGGCTGATCGGACCGGAGCATCTGTACAAGAAGGACCATGGCTTCGATCCCGAAGGGCTGCTCGGCACGCTGCCCGCGACCGCCAATGTGATCGCGGGCTATCTGACCGGCCTGGCCATCCAGCGTTGGGGCAAGCATGCCGCCACGGTCGGACGGCTGGCGGCGATCGGGGCGGGGCTGGTCGTCGTCGCGCTCCTGCTGTCGCCCATCCTGCCGATCGGCAAGAAGCTGTGGACCGGATCGTTCGTCGCGCTGACCGTCGGGCTCGACCTGATCCTGCTGGGCGCGGTCCTCTGGCTGGTCGAGGTGCGGGGGGTGACGCTCGGGCGATCCTTCCTCCAGATGCTGGGGCGCAATCCGCTGGCCATCTATCTGTTTTCCGAACTGCTGGTCGTCGTGCTGGAGCTGGTCCATGTCGACGGCGTCGGGCTCTATACCTGGATCGGGCTCAACGGGTTCCAGCCGATCGCACCGGGGCCGGTCGGCTCGCTGCTCTGCGCGCTGGCCTATACGCTGGTCTGCTGCGCGTTCGGCTGGGTGCTGGATCGCAAGGGGATCATTCTGAAGGTCTGACCCATACGCTTCGACTTCGCTCAGCGCGAACGGAGGTCGGGACCAATATCCCCCACCCGTTCAGCCTGAGCGAAGTCGAAGGCCAAGGGCTTACCCTTCCCGCACCGACACCGTCCGCCCCAGGCCGGACGCCTTGCCCGGCTCCGCCTCGACGACCAGCACCACCTGCCGCTCCCCCGCCCCGGCCGGGAATGGCACCACCAGCGGACCGCCCGCGAACGCCGTCTTCTCCGCCCGCTTCACGCCGTCGACCCAGGCCTCGGCCCGCCCGACCACCTCGGCGAAGACCACCGCGCCGCCCTGCTCGGCCACCCGGCGGCGCGGCGTGAAGCTGGTGCGATAGGTCGACCAGACCCCCTCGCCCGGTCCCTCCAGCCGTCCGGGTCGCGCATAGACCAGGCTGTTCATGTCGTTGCCCGCATAGCGGCGCAGCGGATCGGGCCGGGTCGCGGCGAAGTCGCTCCGCTTCCAGTCGGTCAGCATCGCGACCGGCCGCGTCGCGGGCAGCGCGGGCAGAGGCTGGGCCGCGATCACCCGCACCGATGCCCGCGCCGGTTTCAGGCCCGGTGCACTCGCCTCCAGGGTCAGCGTGCCCGCCCCCGCCTCGGCCCGGACCAGCGCTTGGGCGAGGCCGTGGAACAGGCGGCGCGCGGGCAGAACCTCGGAGTCATGGTCGTTGGGGTCGCCATTGCCGACCCCGATCACCGCGCCCTTCGTCACGCGGAAGGCGACCTGCGCCGCCGCATCCGGCACGATCCGTCCCTGCGCATCGACCGCCATCACGGTGAAGGGCTGGACGTCGCCACCCGTCCCCAGCATCCCGCCGCGATCGGCCACCAGCCGCAGCGCGACCGGCGCGCCCGCCGTCTCGACAAAGGTCCGCGACACCGCCCGCCCGGCGCGATAGCCGATCGCCTCCAGCCGTCCGGGGCGATAGGGCACCTGCCATTCGGGCATCGCCAGCCGGTCGACCGTCCTGATCCCCAGGCTCCGGCCGTTCAGGCGCAGTTCCACCGTCTCGGCATTGGTCAGCGCGATCACCCGGATCGCCTCCCCCTCGCGCCCCGGCCAGGTCCAGTGCGGCGCGATGGCGAGGGCCGGGGCATCGTCCACCCATTGCGCCCGGCGCAGGTGGAAGGCCATCTTGGCGAAACCGCACAGGTCCATGATGCCGAACACGCTGCTGGTCGTCGGCCATTCGAACGGCGTCGGCTCGCCATGATAGTCGAAGCCGGTCCACACGAACGTCCCCGCGACGAACGGCCGCGTGTCGATCATCCGCCAGCTTTCATGATGGGTCAGGCCCCATTCGGCGGCGTCGGTGTCATAGGAACTGACCTCATGCCGCGCCATGTCGGTCTTCCACACGCCCCGCGTCATGAACGCGCTGGTATCCTCCGAGCTGGTCATCGGCTTGGTCGGATGCGCGGCGTGGAATTTGTCGTAGCGGCGATGCTGGTAGTTGAAGCCCATGACGTCGACCGCGTCGGAGACGTTGAGCGGGGAGAACATCCCGTCGTTCATCGCCGCCGTGACGGGGCGCGCGGTGTCGAGTTCCTTCACCGCCTCGGCCATGCGGCGGACCATCTCGTAACCCTGTTCGGTGCCCTGCATCGGCTC
Organism: Sphingomonas sp. 1185; assembly: GCF_040544655.1. Lineage (NCBI taxonomy): Bacteria > Pseudomonadati > Pseudomonadota > Alphaproteobacteria > Sphingomonadales > Sphingomonadaceae > Sphingomonas > Sphingomonas sp. 1185. The sequence continues at coordinate 15,337 of NZ_JBEPKL010000035.1, read as the reverse complement.
TTCGTTGAAGACGGACCACAGGAAGACGCTCGGCCGGTTGCGGTCGCGGCGGACCAGCCATTGCAACTGGCGCAGATAGTCCGGGCTCGGGTTGAAGTTGCGGTTCTCATTCATGACCAGCATTCCCAGCCGGTCGCACGCATCGAGCAATTCGGGTGCGGGCGCATGGTGCGAACAGCGCAGCGCATTGCATCCCATCGCCTTCAGCCGCCGGATACGCCATTCCCACATCGCATCGGGCATGGCGACGCCGACCCCGGCATGATCCTGATGGACGCACACGCCCTTGATCTTGGTCGCCACGCCGTTGAGATAAAAGCCGGTGGCGGCGTCGAAGCGGATTTCGCGAAAACCGATCCGGGTGGCGCGGGCATCGATGGGCTTGCCGTCGCGCAGCAGCCGTGTCTCCACCCGATAGAGCGTCGGATGGTCCACCGACCAACGCTGTGGATCGGCGACCGGGATCGTTATGTTCGCTTCGGCGGTCTTCAGGGGATCGACGCTTACGTCCGTCTCGGCACGGCCGATGGTGCGGCCCGACGGGTCGATCAGCACCGCCTCCGCCCGCACGGTTGCCGCCGTCTTCTGGATGTTGGAGACGGTCAGCGCGACCGGCACCGTCCAGCCGCCATTCCCCTTGCGCGGATCGGCATGAAGCCCATCGGTGACGATGCTGACCGCGTCGCGCACCGCCAGCCAGTTGTGGCGATAGAGCCCGGCGCCCTCATACCACCATCCCTCCATCGTCTCGGCATCGACGCGGACGGCCAGCGTGTTCAGCTCCTCGCCGAACCGGGCATAGGGGGTGATGTCGATCAGGATCGCGGTGTAGCCGCTGAAGCTGTGCGCGACGAGGACGCCGTTGAACCAGACCTTGGCATGGGTCGCCGCCGCGCCGAGCTGCACCTCCAGATAGCGGCCGCGCCATTCGACGGGCAGCTTGAGCGTGCGGCGATACCAGCCGATGCCGCGCCGCCGATAGCCCTGCGCGACATTGGCGTTCGGGTCGACCACCTCCTCCATCGCCCAATCATGCGGCAGTTCGACCGTGCGCCAGTCGCTATCGTCATAGCCGACCGCCGCCGCGCCCTGCGCGATCCCGGCCTTGGCGTTCTGATAGCTTTCCTCATGCCCCAGGATCGGCGGCACGACGATATCGCCCTTGTGGAACAGCCAGCCGTCATCGAGCCGGAGGAGGCTGGGATCGGCGATGAAGGGCGGCTCGGGCATCGCATCGAACGGCGCGGGCGCATCGCCGCTGTCGAGTTCGGGCGGAAGGCCCGCCGCAAGGCCGGGCGCACCGAGCGCCGGGGCGGTAAGCCCCGTTGTCAGTCCGCTGGCCAGGAGAGTGCGACGGGTCACGGTCATCGGGCGGTCTCCGGCGGGGAAGGTCTTAGGCGGGAAGGTGGCGCGGGCCATGCCCGGCGCGGCATCATCCGGCGGCACGGCGTGCGTCCTGTCGGACGGGCGAATCAAAAAAGGCGGCGCCCCGCAGGCACGCCGCCATTTCGTTGATGATCGTGAAAAGCCTGAGGGCGGAGGCATCGCGCATGGTCGAGACGCGGGTCGGTGAGGCCATGCCCCCTGTCGAGGCAAGGCCCGCACCCATGACGCCGATCCCAGCCCGCTTCATCCCCCGCACCCCATGGTCGAGGGATCAGTCTACCCCGATGATGCGGGCTGTAAAGACGATTTGTCTGACCAATTCAGCACCGCCATGGTGCCGCTTCGGCTTCGGGGGTCAGGCCTGGGACGGCAGCAACGGCACCGCATCGGCCACGCTGCCCTCGGCGCGATAGTCGGGGGGAATGTCGAAGTCCTTGCGGGCCAGACCGCGCGAGGCTTCCCTCCCCTTGGGCAGTCCCGACCGGTCGGAATAGTCCCGACCGGCGCCGGGTTCGCGCCGATGGGCGGCCTTCACGCCCTTCAACGCCGCGATGTCGAGCAGCGTGATCCCCGCGACCAGCGCGGTCGCGATCGCGGCGTTGCGCCATTTGGGATTGTCGCGGTGCAGCCCGGTCGCCAGCGTGCCCAGATCGAGCGCGTCGCCCGCGATCCGCGCGGCCAGCCCGACCGGCTTGTCGATCGACAGCGTCGGGACGGCGCTGGCCAGTTCGCGGGCACCATAGGCACGGATCAGCCCTTCCTTGTCCTCGAGCCCCAGCGTGCGGGCCAGGCGGCCGGGGGCGACCAGTTCGGCGATGCCCAGCCCGACCGAGAACCAGCCGAGCGCGCGCGCCAGCCGGTCGGCACCCGACAGCGAACTCGGCCCTTTATGCTCGACGCGCGGGTCGCCCTCCGAACGGGCGATGCCGGTGATGTTGGTGAGTGGCATGACGCCCTCCTTCAGGGTTGGAGCATGACCTTGACGCACCCGTCCGCCTTGTCGCGGAAGGTGGCGTACATTTCGGGGCCCTTGGACAGATCGACCTTGTGGGTGATGACGAAGGAGGGATCGATCTGCCCGTCCTCGATCCGGCGGAGCAGATCGCCCGTCCAGCGCGGGACATGCGCCTGCGCCATGCGAAAGGTCAGCCCCTTGTTCATCGCCTGACCCATCGGGATCTTGTCGACCAGCCCCAGATAGACACCGATGATCGAGATGACGCCGCCGGGGCGACAGACATAGATCATCTCGCGCAGCACATGCGGGCGGTCATTCTCCGCCATCAGCATCTGCTTGGCGCGGTCGAGCACGGTGTCGGGCTGGGCGAAATGGACATGGCTTTCGGTGCCGACCGCGTCGATGCACTTTTCGGGCCCCTTGCCGTCGGTGAGTTCGTTCAGCCGCTCGACGACGCTCTCCTGCTCGAAGTCGATCGTGATCGCGCCCGCCGCCGCCGCCATCGACAGGCGTTCGGGCAGCCGGTCGATCGCGACCACCTGTTCGGCGCCCAGCAGGATCGCCGCGCGGATCGCCATCTGGCCGACCGGGCCACAACCCCAGATGGCGACCGTGTCGCCGGGCTGGATGTCCGCCTGGACCGCCGCCTGCCAGCCGGTCGGCAGGATATCGGACAGGAACAGCAGCTTCTCGTCGTCGATGCCGTCCGGCACTTTGATGTGCGTGGTGTCGGCAAAGGGCACGCGCAGATATTCGGCCTGCCCGCCGGGATAGCCGCCGGTCAGGTGGGTATAGCCGAACAGACCCGCCGTCGCATGGCCGAACGCCTTGTCGCCCAGCTCCTTCTTGCGGTTCGTCCGCTCGCACACCGAGAAGTTGCCGCGACGGCACTGGTCGCACTCGCCGCACTGGATGGTGAAGGGGATGACGACGCGGTCGCCCTTCTTCAACGTCCCCCCGGCGGCGCTGCCGACCTCGACGACTTCGCCCATCGTCTCATGCCCCATGATGTCGCCGGGCAGCATCGCGGGCACCAGATTGTGAAAGAGATGCAGGTCCGACCCGCAGATCGCACAACTCGTAACCTTGATTATGGCGTCGCGCGGATGTTCGATCGCAGGGTCGGACACCGTGTCGTACCGGATGTCCTCCTTGCCGTGCCAGACCAGGGCCTTCATGCCGCTCTCCTCGATTGCGTGGGGCACAGTTATGGACGGCAAGGCGCCAGGCCCATCCGGGCGATCCCTAGGGAACCTTACCCGGTCGCGGACGCTTGCCGGTAGGACCGGCAAAGCCTGAGGAGAGCCGGCCCGATGGACGAAGTTTCACACGACACGTCCATCCGGAACGCGGTGTTCCGCCGGGGGCCCGAGGCTGCGTGGCACAGGGGCGAAGCACGCCTGCGCGCCGCGACCGAGCTGGTCGGCATCGGCATCTATGCCTGGGACCCGCGCACCGGCGCGCTCGAATGGGATGCGCGGCTCTGCGCGATGTGGGGCATCCCGCCCGGCACCGCGATCGACGAGGAGCTGTTCGAAGCGGGCATCCATCCCGACGACCGGGAACGGGTCCGCGCGGCGATCGCGGCCTGTGTCGATCCGTCAGGCGATGGACGCTACCGGATCGAATATCGCGTCATCGGCCGCGACGACGGCATCGTCCGCCACATCGCGACGTCGGGCCGGACGACATTCGCCCATGGCCATCCGATCGCCTTCATCGGCGCGGCGATCGACATGACCGAGCAGCGCCATGCCGAAGCCGCGATCCGCGCCAGCGAGGCGCAGTTCAGCAGCTTTGCCGCGCATAGCAGCAACCTTCTCTGGATCGCCGATCCGCGAACCGGGGACATACTCTATCGAAGCGCCGCCTTCGATCGCATCTGGGGCATTTCGCGCGCCGGCGCCTCGCCTTCGATCGCGTGCTGGCTGGACGATGTGCATCCCGACGACCGGCGCCAGGTCGAACATGCCCTGGCCAGCGTCATGGCCGGGGACGTCACCCAATATGCGTATCGCATCGTCCGCCCCGGCGACGGGGCCGTCCGCCGCCTGCGCGACACCAGCTTTCCCATTCCCGACGCGCAGGGCGCGATCACCCGCATCGGCGGCATCGCGGAGGATCTGACGCAGGAGGATAGCGGCCAGGTCTATATCGTCAGCCCCAGGACGACCGAGGCCCGGCGCCTGGCCGCGCTGGTGCGGGCGATGGGGTATCGCGCGCGCCTGTTCGAGAGCGCGGCGGCGTTCCTCGACATCGCCGCCGTCCTGGCGCCCGGCTGCGTGCTGGTCGACCTGCGCCATGCCAAGCCCGAAGGGTTGTCGGTCGCCCGCGAGCTCAAGGCCCGGTCGATCGCCTTGCCGAGCATCGTGCTGAACGGGCCGGGCACGAACCTGATGTCCGCCGTCGCCGCGATGAAGGCGGGGGCGACCGACTATATCGTCGCGCAGGACGACGCGGCGCTGCACCCCGGCCTGTCGAACGCGATCGCCGACTGTCTGGCGGCGGTCCGCCCCGTCTCCCGCGACGAGACCGCCAGCGCGCGCATCGCCCGGCTGACCCCGCGCGAGCGCGAGGTGCTGCTGGGGCTGGTCGGGGGCAATACCAACAAGCTGCTCGGCAAGAAGCTGGGCATCAGCCCGCGCACCGTCGAGCTGCACCGCGCCCAGGTCATGAACCGGCTGGACGCGGGCAATCTGGCCGAACTCATCCAGATCGCGCTGGCGGCGGGGGTCGCTCCGCCCGGCGAGGGCCATGCGACCCGCGGGCCGGTCCCGACGCCGCCGGGGCCGGACGCCTAGTCATGACGAAGCGCCCAGGCCGGCTCCATTCGGCTGGCGCGAACGGCCTGCCCCGCCACGGTCAACACCGCGATGCCGAGCGCCAGCGCGGTCGCGCCGAGGAAATGAAGCGGTGACAGCGCGATCCGGTCGTCAAATCCCGCCAGCCATGTCCGCATCGCCACGAACGCCAGCGGCCACGCGACCAGATTGGCCAGCAGCACCGGCCGCAGGAACTGACCGACCAGCAGCCGCATGATGTCGACCGAGGATGCGCCCAGCGTCTTCCGGATGCCGATCTCCTTCACCCGGCGCTGCGTGTTGAACGAGGCGAGCCCCCACAGGCCGACGCACCCGATCAGGACCGCCAGGCCCGCGCCGATGCCGAACAGACGCGTGGCGCGATCGTCGTCGTCATAGAAATTCTGGAGCAGCCGGTCGCCGGTATCCGCGCGGAAGGGCGCTTCGGGGGCGATCCGGATCCAGGCCGCGCGGACGGCCTCCTTCACCGCGCGCGGGTCGCCTGTGAAACGCATCGTCGCGACGGGATAGGGCACGATACCATGGGCATAGGTGTAATAGACCGGCGTTGCGGGCAGGCGCGGCGAGAAGAAGCGCAGATCCTCGACGACGCCGACGATGGTCATCGGCCGAGGCTCCACCACCCTCCTGCCGATCGCCTCGGCGGGCGTGCGGAACCCCAGCGCGGCGGCGGCCGTGCGCGAGATCACGATGTTACCGGGCACGCCTTTTTCGCTGTTCTCCCGGTCGTCCATCCGGTGCACATCGTCCAGCAATCGCCCGGCGACCGGCCGGACCCCGAACAGCCGGAAGAAGTCGGACCCGACATGGATGTGGCGGACCGCCGGTCCCGGAGCGGGGCGACCGGGCAGCAGGAGATTGTCGCCATTGTTGTTGCCGACATTGCCGACCCCGGTATCCGACGTCGTTACCATCGACACCCCCGGCACGGTCCGGAACGCCGCGATCAACGCCGGCTGCTTGGCCTGGTCCACATAGCCGAGCCAGGGCGCGACGAGCAGCCCTTCGCGCCGAAAGCCCAGGTCGGCGTTACGGACATGGCGGGTCTGCGCCACGAGGACCGCCGTGCCGATCAGAAAGGCGATCACCACCGCGAACTGCGCCATCACCAGCGCCTCGCGCACCCTCGCCCCCGCACGCCCGCCGCCCGGCGTACGCGCCGAGGCCAGCACCGCCGCCGCAGGAAAGCGCGACAGCAACATCGCCGGGTAGCAGCCGGCCAGAACCCCGATGCCGATCGCCAGCACCAGCAGAACCGGGACGATGACGGCATAGGGCATGGTCAGCGACAGTCCACCGGCCGCATTGATCATCGGCAGGCCGATCTCCGCCAGCATCAACCCCAACAGCGCCGCCAGCGCGGCGGCGAGCACCGCCTCGCCCATGAACTGGCGGATCAGCATGCCACGGCTCGCGCCCAGCACCTTGCGCATCGCCACTTCGCGGGCGCGCAGGCCCGCCCGAGCGCTCGCCAGATTCACATAGTTGACGATCGCGATGAAGAGGGTCAGCACCCCGACCAGCCCCAGCGTGGCGATGGTCATCTTCCGGGTCGCGCTCGCCTGGCCGGCGGGTTGCAGATGCGCCTTGACCAGCGGAAGAAGCGGCAGCGCCATCCGCGTCGCCGCATCCTTCCCCAGATCGCGGGCACCGCGGCGGGCCACGAACCCCGGCATCTTCCGCTCAAAGGCCCTTGCCGCATCCTCGTCGGGGAAACGCAGATAGGTCTTGAGCGAGGTACTGCCCCAATGGTCCCACCAGTCGCCCAGATCGGTGGTGGGCAGGCGGGCGAGGATGGAGAATTTGAAGTCGCTGGTCCTCGGCAGATCCTCGAACACGCCCGTCACGCGATAAGGGGCGACTTTGTCGAGGGAGAGCGTCATCGTCTGCCCGATCGGATCGGCATCGCCGAAATATTTCCTGGCCGCCGATCGGCTGAGGATGACGCTGGTCGGATCGGCCAGCGCCGACGCCTTGTCACCCGCCACCCATGGCAGGTCGAACACGCGCAGGAAGCTCGCATCCACCTGGCCGATATCGTCGAAGGTCGCGACACCGTTGCGCACGACGCTTCCGCCGTCCTTGCCGTCCATGTCGGTGCCGCCCATGAACCGCGTGCCGACGATGCCGGGCAGATCCTGGCGCAGCGCGTCGAGCAGGCCGCCCATGGTGTACGGATAGGTGCCGGTGAACGGACCGTCCGCGCGTTTCCACTCGGTCTGGACGAGATAGACCTGGTCATGGTGCGGCAGCCACCGCTCGAAGCTGGTCTCGAACCGCACATAGAGCGCCAGGACGAAAAAGACCGCGATCCCGACCGCCAGCCCACCGATATTGAGCGCGGCATAGAGCGGGTGGCGCGTGAGCGAGCGGTAGAGCGAGGTGAGCGCAAGGCCGTTCATCGGGTCTGCTCCTTTTCAGATCGCGCGCATGGCGCTGGCGACGATGCGGCCGTCGAGCATGTCGATGCGGCGCTTGGCGAGGTCGGCATGGCTGGGCGAGTGGGTGACCATCACGATGGTCGCGCCAGCATCATTGAGGCCGGTCAGGATGTTCATCACCTGCTCGCCATTGGCGGTGTCGAGATTGCCGGTCGGCTCGTCCGCCAGGATCAGCTTGGGATCGCCGACGATGGCGCGGGCGATGGCGGTGCGCTGCTGCTGGCCGCCCGACAATTGGTGCGGGAAGTGGCGCGCGCGGTGGGCGATGCCGACCTTGTCCATCGCCGCCGCCACCCGGCCGCGGCGATCCCCCGCATCGCGGCGATAGGCGAGGCCGAGCGCGACATTCTCCTCGATGGTCAGCTCGTCGATCAGGTTGAAGCTCTGAAAGACGAAGCCCAGCGTCTCGGCGCGGAACTTCGCCAGCTCCTTTTCGTCCATCGCCGCCAGATCGCGGTCGCCGAACAGATATCGCCCGCCCGTCGGCCGGTCGACCGTGCCCAGCGTGTTGAGCAAGGTCGACTTGCCGCAGCCCGAGGGGCCCATGATGGCCAGGAACTCGCCCGCCGCCACATGCAGGTCGATATCGTGCAGCGCGGTCGTCTCCACCTCGTCGGAGACGTAGCGGCGCTGGATGTTCTGAAGACGGATCACGGATAGCGTCCCTGTCACCGGATGTTGAGGTTGTCGCCCTTCGCGGGCGAGGGCGGGCTGGTGACGATGCGCGCGCTGGCGGTGGGCGGTGCGCTGCTTCGCGCGGATGGGCGGTTCATCGTCATGGGCCGAGCGTCACTGTCCAAGGCGGAAAAGGCCAATGCCCTGTGATGGGGCGTTTTTCGGGGCGGCAGCCACGCCGTGGCGAACCGGCCTTGAACATTATGACCGGAACCGGACAGTCGCATGCCGTGTCAACCGGCCCGAAGCCTCCCGGCGACAGGCCCGTACACACATGCGTTGCCCCGCCCGTCCGCCAATGCGATAGGGGCCGTGGGTGTCTGCGGTCGGTGCGCCGTCCCGGACAGGGTGTCGCGTTGGTCGGGCCGCCAGCGAGGCCGACCCGCGTCAGGAACACGACATGACGAACCCCGACCGCCCCCGCCCCAACATCATCCGGCGCTTCCTGGGCTCCCCATCCTCCGCCGGGCTCGTCCTGATCGCGGCGGCCATCGGGGCGCTTGTCCTCGCCAATTCGCCGATCGGACCGGGCTATGCGACGATGCTGCATGCCCGGTTTGGCCCGCTCTCGCTGGAGCAATGGGTCAACGATGGCCTGATGACCCTGTTCTTCCTGCTCGTCGGGCTGGAGATCAAGGGCGAGATGCTGGAGGGCGAGCTTTCGACATGGCCGCGGCGCATCCTGCCCGGAATCGCGGCGTCGGGCGGGATGATCGTTCCCGCGCTGATCTATCTTGCCTTCAATCGCGGCCCGACCGCGGCCGGATGGGCGATACCCATGGCGACCGACATCGCCTTTGCGCTGGGCGTCACCGCTTTGCTGGGTCGGCGGGTGCCCGCCTCGCTGCGCATCTTCCTGGCGGCGCTGGCGATCATCGACGATCTGGGCGCGGTGCTAATCATCGCCCTGTTCTATACCACCCACCTGTCCCTGCCCGACCTCGCCGGAGCGGGCGTCGCGCTGGTCGCGTTGATTGGCCTCAACCGGCTCGGCGTCCGGCACCTTTCGCCCTATATGCTGGTCGGGCTGGTCCTTTGGGGGCTGATGCTGCGTTCGGGCATCCATGCGACGCTGGCCGGGGTGATGTTGGCCTTCACCATTCCGCTGGACCGCACGCCCGGCCGATCCGACGGGCACGGGAATGGGGACGGCACCAGTCCGCTCCGCACGCTCGAACACCGGCTGGATCGGCCGGTGGCCTTTCTCGTCGTGCCGATCTTCGCGCTGGCGAATGCGGCGGTCCCGGTCCTGGGCTTGCCGCCCGGCGCGCTGGCCGCGCCGGTCACGCTCGGCGTCGCGGCCGGGCTGTTGATCGGCAAGATCATGGGCGTCTTCGGCTTTGCGACCATCGCGGTCCGCCTCGGGCTGGCGGCCATGCCCGCGGGTGCGGGCAGGCTCCAGATGCTGGGCATGGCCTGTCTGTGCGGGATCGGGTTCACGATGAGCATCTTCATCACGCTGCTCGCTTTCCCGGACAGCCCGTTGCTCCAGGCGGAGGCGAAGATCGGCGTGCTGGCGGGATCGCTGGCGGCCGGGATGCTGGGCTATGCGATCCTGCGCCGGGCCGGTCGCGCGCCCGCCATCGGCTGATCCCCGGAGGCGGGCGAGGGAGCGATCACGGCGCCGATACGTTGCGCTCCTGACCATAGGAGAGCATCATGCCCGACGATAAAACCAAGCAAGGTCAACAGGATCGCAGCCGCGTTGCCGGTGGCGAGACCTATGAAGTCGCCTATTTCGCCTCGAAGCACGGGCTGACACAGGAGCAGGCCCGCGACCTGATCGCCCGCACCGGCAATGACCGCGCCAAGCTGGATGCCGCCGCCGAGGCGATGAAGGGCCGGAAGGACGCCCGGTAGAGGACCGCCCCCAGGCGATCCGCTCCTATCCGACAGCCGCGCGCCGATAGCGATGATCGTCGAGGCTGGCGACCGGGTTGGGGCTGCGCCCCATCGTCCGCGCGATCGAAAAGCGTGCCATCTGGCGGGACAGCTCGTCGGCCTCGCCCGCCAGGCTCCGCGCCGCCGCCGTCGCCTCTTCGACCATGGCGGCGTTCTGTTGCGTCACCATGTCCATCTGGCCGACCGCCAGATTGACCTGCTGCAGCCCGGTGCTCTGGTTTTCCGCCGAGACGGCGATATCGTTGATCAGCTGATTGATCTCCGCGATGCGCGTTACGATCCGGCCGAGCGCCTTGCCGGTCTCGTTGACCAGCGCCACGCCCGCCTCGACCTGCTCGGCGGAGACCGAGATGCGCGCCTTCTTCGAAGAAGCGACGATGGCTGCGAGCAGTGGTGATTCGCTGACATTGGCTGAGATGAGCTTTTCTCCACAGAAGAATGACAATGCCAAACGTTATCGGCGTATCAGTGTAATACATTCATAATACAGCAATACTGATCTGTTTAAGAAATTGGCATTGCTGTCGAAAGTTGCTCAAATCTTCCGCATAAATATCTTCCGCCAGTGCGCTGTGTTGCAATTTGCACACATTTCTCAAATAAAAACGTATAAAGTTTCAAAAACCTTTTGTGTCGTTGCGTCATTTTCCTGACATGTGTTGGTCATCGCCCTTTCAGGGTAACGAAATGGCACCGACCGCGTGCCGTTCGAGGGGGAATAAACTATGACCAAAAACTGGCTTTTCTCGAAGGCTGTGCTGCGCCACGGCGCCGCGCTTCATGCGCTGGCGATCATCGGTGCGGGCGCTGGTGCTATGGCGGTGGCCGCCCCGGCGGCTGCGCAGGATTATACGCAGGTCAACGCGACTGGACGCGTCATCGGCACGGATGGCAAGGCCATTGGCGGTGCGACGGTAACAGTAACGTCCGCCGCGCAGGGCTTCAGCCGCAGCGCAACAACCCAGCCCGATGGTTCTTATGTAATTTCTGCGCTGCCCCAAGGAACCTATAGCTTCACGATCACTGCGGACGGCTTTGACAGCTTCAGCGATCCGGCCGTGCGCCTGATTCAAGGCCGCGCCGCGAACCAGTTCAACCTTCAGCCGGTGAACGCGGAAACCAGCGGCGACATCGTCGTGACCGCAGGTCGCGTGCAGGTTGTGGATTTCAGCAGCAACACGATTGGCCAGACGATCGACGTGGCCGATGTCGCCACGCGCATCCCGGTCGGTCGCGACCTGACCTCGGTCGTACTGCTGGCGCCGGGTGCAGTCGGCGGTGACGGTCGCTTCGGCTCTTTCCCGTCGATTAACGGCGCGTCGGTGTCGGAAAACGTCTATTACATTAATGGCTTGAACACGACGCAATTCCGCAATGGTCTGGGCGCCGTGGCGGTGCCGTTCGAATTCTATCAGACAGTGCAGACCAAGATCGGCGGCATTCCGGCTGAATTCGGCCGCTTTACCGGCGGTATGATCAACTCGACTACTAAGTCCGGTTCCAACGAATGGCACGGCGGGGTTACGTTCAACTGGCAGCCGAACAGCCTAAATTCCAAGACCCGCAATACCTATGCGGCAGACAATGACTCGGCCTATTCCGATCGCCATGAGTTCATTGCACAGCTTTCCGGTCCAATCATCAAGGACCATCTGTTCTTTTATGGCATCTATAACTCCCGTGATATTAGCTATGGTCAGGGCTATACCGGCGTCGCATCGGCCACCGGCACCGGTGCGAATGGTTGCGCGAGCAACCCTGCACTTTGCGCAAATTTTGCGGACCTGAATACGTTTAATCAGCAGATCGTCGGTACGTCCTACAGTCAATTCCGCAATACCAGCCCGTTTTGGGGTGGCAAGATCGACGCGGTGGTCGTTGATGGTCAGCGGCTTGAGGCGACCTACTGGAACACTACGGGCCGCTTGATCGAGAACGTCTACGGCACCAGCCAATATTCGCTTGCCAGCGGACAGCGCTACAACCTTAATACCAATAACCCTGGCGGTTATGTCGCAACGAACATCTATCGTTCCGGCGGCGAGAATTATGTTTTCCGCTACACGGGGAGCTTCACGCAGTGGCTGACCCTGTCGACGGCCTATGGCGTCAACAAGAACAGCGACACGCAGGAATCCAGCCTGCCCGGTCTCCCTTCGGTGGTCGACCAGCGGAACGGCGCGAACAGCAGCATTGGCAATACGCTTTCCAATGCCACACTCAATTTTGACAAGCGAACCTTCTATCGAGTGGATGCCGATGTTCGCTTCGATCTGTTCGGATCGCACCATATCCGTGGCGGCTACGACCGCGAAGATTTGGACTTGAGTTCAATCGTGCAAGCCAATGGCGGCGCGCAATATACGCTTCTGACGGCATCGGGGGCCGCAACGACGATCGATCCGGTCGTCGGCTTGCCGGGCGGTACGTCCTACATCACTGCCCGTACGTTCCGCACGGGTGGCCAGTTCGCGACGCGTAACACCGCGTTCTATGTTCAGGACGACTGGCATCTGCTCAACGATCGCCTGAACCTGAATCTCGGCATTCGCAACGATCGCTTTCAGAACGATAATGCCGCTGGCCGCACTTTCTTCGTGGCGAAGAATCAGTGGGCACCGCGCTTAGGGGCGAGCATCGATCCGCTGGGTGATGGTCGTACCAAATTCTTCGGTTCGTACAGCCGTTACTTCCTGCCGGTCGCGGTCAATACGAATGTTCGTCTGGCGGGCGGCGAACTGGACTCCAGCGCTTACTATCAATTCGCTGGTCTGACGGCGAACAATACGCCGATCCTGGGCGCTCCGATCACCACCGGTGCCGGCTTCACGGCATGCCCGGGTGGTACGCCGGCAGGTACCGCTTGCGTGGTCAGCAATGACGGCACGGTGCCAAGCACCGAATCGGTCGTGGCCTCCAACTTGAAACCGCAGTCGGTCGATGAGATTGTCTTCGGTCTCGAGCATCGTTTGGGGAACCGCATCAAGGTCGGGTTCAACTTCACGCAGACGAAGTTGAATAACTCGCTCGAAGACGCCGCCCTGGATCAGGCAATCGTCCCCTACTGCATCGCGCAGGGTAAGGCTGCAGCGGATTGTCGCGCGATCTGGAGCGGTGTGCATCAGTTTGCGCTGATCAATCCGGGCCGTGACGTCGCGGTGACACTCAGCGATCCGCTGCCGGGCGAGACGACAGCACGTCAGGTAGTGCTTTCAGCGGCTTCGCTACAATATCCGCAGGCGAAGCGCGTTTATCGTGGCGTCAACTTCACATTCGAGCGTGAATGGGACGGCGTGTGGTCTCTCAATGCCAATTACACCTATTCCAAGCTTTACGGAAATAGCGAGGGCGGCGTCCGTTCGGATAACGCGCAAACCGACTCCGGTTTGACCACTGCGTTCGACTTGCCGGTGCTAGTCAACGGCACCTATGGCTATATGCCCAATGATCGCCGCCACAATTTCAAGGCTTGGGGGTCGTACAAGGCGGCTGAATGGCTGACACTGAGCTTCAACGGTTCGGTCAGCGCGCCACGTCACTTCGGTTGCTATGGCCGTCCGCCTGCGAGCGCCGATTACGACGCCACGGCACCGGGTGGTATCGCAGGTCTTTATTACCGGACCAGTGCGGCCTATTGTAATGTCGTCAACGGTTCAGTCGTCCGCAACCCCAATGGCTTCACCGTGATCAACGATCCGTTCAATCGGGCGGGCGGTGCGCGGCCCAGTACTTTGCAAGTCGTGAACCGTGGGTCGCAAATGAAGTCGGACTGGCTCGCGCTGCTTAATCTGGATGCGACGGTCGCGGTACCGACCGACGCCTTCACCGGCTTTGTTCGTCTGTCGGTGTTCAACGTCTTCAACTCCAGGCCGGTGCTGCGTGTGCAGGAAACGGGCACGACTTCGGCGGGGGCGCCGCAGCCGGTCTATTCGCTGCCGACTTCGTACAATCCTGGCCGTTCGGCGCGTATCCAGTTCGGCGTGAACTTCTAATCCTAGGGTTCATTACGAACCCTGCCTGGGGCGGCTTCCTTTGGGGGCCGCCCTTTTTCGCGTTCAAAGCCGAATTGCGGTTGCGCGATGTAGTGAGCCGTCCCGAGTTCGCCGGATGCATTGGGTTGTGGGTCACGCTGCCATATCGATCTGGTCGACGGCAGCGTAGAACAGTTCTTCGGCTTCAGCAGGCGGGATGTTGCCGATGGGTTCTGACGGTCCCCCGGTTTCTCATCCGGGCACGATGCGAGTTTTCGGCCTGCATCCGCCGGGGTTAACCCCGGCGGATGCAGCATATTCGGCTGGCGTCAGCCGGCCAAGGGCTGTGTGAGGACGGCTCTCGTTATAGTCCGTCGCCAAGCCTCGATCTTGGCCCGTGCGTCCGCCAGCGACAGGAACCAGTGGCTGTTCAGGCACTCGTCGCGAAGCCGGCCGTTGAAGCTCTCGACCAAGGCGTTGTCGGTCAGCTTGCGCGGCCGCGAGGAATCAAGCGTGATGCCGTTCTCATACGCCCACCGGTCGAGCGCCTTCGAAATGAACTCCGGACCGTTGTCGACCCGGATGGTCTTCGGTGCACCACGCACTGACGCGAGGGGCTGGTGATCCACGTCATCTGCGACCGGATCATCGACCATGTCAGGCTACTCGCACAAGTTGGCCAGATGGACTTCCCCCATGCGACAGGACAGGGGGACGGTGCCCGCCATACCGGGTCGCCCGACCGGGGTGACGCCGGCTGGCGACCTGGCCCGCGCGACAGCTATTGGCCGCCGCATGCCAAAGGCGTGGATTCAGTGCAGGTAGTGCCGATCAAGTCGCGCGACTTCCATTAGATGTTTGGTCCCGGCGATTGATGGTGCAACAACCACGAACGAGTGGAAGGAAGCGCTCTGGGCCAGGTTCTACACGGGAGCGCCACGACGACAGAGGTCGTCCGTCGAGCGATACAGCATAGTAAGGAGAGCCTGAGGGCGCTGGCGAGGCGCTACGGCGTCAACCAGAAGACGGTTGCGAAGTGGCGCAAGCGCTCATCGACGGCCGATCTGCGGACCGGCCCCAAGGAGCTTAGGTGTTCAGTCCCGGCATCTGGTGGATCGGGTCGACGATGAACCGGTCTGGCTCTGACGTCCAGATCTTGGCGATGTATTCGTAAGGTGTAAG
>NZ_JBEPKL010000034.1:0-47120 GCF_040544655.1 Sphingomonas sp. 1185 | reverse complement strand
GGGTGCCGCGCCCTGCCCTCGCGACTCCCCCCCGGCTTAGCGTGGGGGGGCACCGGGGGCTGCACACAAACCCCCTTCCTGCATTACCTACGTCCACGCCCACGCCCCGCACCCCGTCCCACCCCGCCCCTCCCAAAATACGTGACGAATTGGCGACAGCCCGGTAAAGGCCCGCCAATGACTCGTCCCACCGCCCGTACCCAGGCGCGCGCCGCCGCGCGCCTTGCCGCCGTTCAGGCGCTTTACCAGCATGACATGGAACAGACGCCGCTGGCCACGCTGCTCCACGAATTCCACAATCACCGCATCGGCGCGACCATCGAGGATGTCGAATATGCCGATGCCGACATCGATTTCTTCGACGACATCGTGAAGGGCGTGCATGCCCGCCTGGGCGAGATCGATCGGGCGATCGAGGAAAAGCTGGCCAAGGGATGGTCGCTGAACCGGCTCGACAAGCCGATGAAGGCGATCCTGCGCGCCGGCACCTATGAACTGCTCGCGCGGCACGACGTGCCGGTCGGCGCGGTCATCAGCGAATATGTCGACGTCGCCCACGCCTTTTACGAAAAGCGCGAATCGGGCTTCGTCAACGGCCTGCTCGACGCGATCGCCAAGGTCGCACGGGCCTGAAGCCCCGACCGCCCCGATGACCGAGGCGGAGTTCATCGCCGCGTTGCGCCGGATGCCGCTGCATCCCGGCGCGCGCGGGCTGATCGACGACAGCGCGGTGCTGACCGCCGCGCCGCTGGTCGTCACCACCGATACGCTGGTCGAGGGGGTGCATTTCCTGCCCCATGATCCGCCCGCCGATGTGGCGTGGAAGCTGGTCGCGACCAACCTGTCCGACCTCGCCGCCAAGGGGGCGCTGGTCGAGGGCGTCCTGCTCAACTATCCGCTGGGCGACGCCGCCTGGGACCGCGCGTTCCTCGCCGGGCTCGACGGCGTGCTGACCCGGTTCGAGGCCCGGCTGATCGGCGGCGACACGGTGACGATGCGCGGCCCCCGCACACTGACGCTGACCGCCTTCGGCCGCGACGCCGCCGCCCCGTCGCGCGACGGGGCCAAAGCGGGGGACGGCCTGTGGGTCACCGGGACGATCGGTGATGCCGGACTGGGCCTCGCGATCGCGATGAAGGGCGATGGCCCCACCACCCTGCGCGACGCCTATCGCCGCCCCTTTCCGCGTCTGGCCGAAGGCCGCGCGCTGGGCCCCGTGGTTCATGCGATGATGGACGTGTCGGACGGCCTGCTGATCGACGCGATGCGCATGGCGGGCGCGAGCGGGCTGGCGGTGGCGATCGACCTCGACTCGGTCCCGCTCTCCACCGAGGCACGCACCCATGGCGGCGAGGATCGCGCCGCCCGGCTGGCCGCAGCGACCGCGGGCGACGATTACGAACTCCTCTTCGCCCTGCCCCCCGACACCCCGCCCCCCGTCGCAGCAACGCGGGTCGGCCAGTTCGATCCGGGCGAAGGCCTGCGCCTGTTCGACGCTGGCGGCCCGGTTCCCCTGCCCGCACGGCTTGGGTTCGAGCACGCGCCCTCGCGCTGAATTTCCTTTTCCACGCCGATCGCCCGCTGCTAACCTGCATCATCCGGGCATGGGGAGATCGCCCGGACAAGGGGGGATAGCGTGACGACGGGTGTGACGAGGATGCTGGGCGCGTCGGTGATGGCGCTTGCCCTGATGAGCCTGACCGCGATGACTCAGGACCAGGCCGCCCCGCCGCCCACGGCCGCCAGTCCGTCGGCGGCCGCCGCACCCGTCCCGGTCGAGGCCTTTGCCGCGCTGCCCGAATTCGACAGCCCGGCCTTGTCCCCCGACGGCACCCGCATCGCCGCCAAGCGCGCGATCGACGGCAAGCAATATCTGATGGTCGCCCCGCTGATAAAGGGACAGGGCAAGCCCGCGCTGGCCGCGCTCAGCGACAAGGTCGACGTGAATTGGTGGCGCTGGGTCAATGACGAATGGCTGGTCGTCGGGCTGGGCAGCCAGGACACGATCCGGGGCGAGGATTATTACGTCACCCGCCTGATCGGCATCCGCGCCGACATGACCAAGATGGTGCGGATCGATTGGGAGAATTCGGGCTTCCGCGCCGACGAACTGCTGTGGACCGCACGCGACGGCAGCACCCGCATCCTGTTCGCCAAGCAGACCGGCATCTACGAGATGCAGGACGTCTATCCCTCGGTGTACGAGGCGGATGTCGCGACCGGGCGGGTCAAGCGGATCGCCTCCGGCCAGACCGATGTGTGGGACTGGTATGCCGATGGTGAGGGCCAGTTGCGCATGGGCGTGCGCTATAGCGACGATACCCGGCAGAAGAGCGTCCTCTATCGCCGGTCCAATGCCGAATCGTTCCACACCATCGCGCGCGCCAATGGCCGCAAGGACGAATCGGTTTTGATTCCGCGCATCTTCCGCGCCGACGGCACCGCACTCGCGATCGACGACAGCGACGGCTATGACGCACTCTACGAAGTCACGCTTCCCGACCTGAAGCTGGGCCGCAAGCTCAGCAGCGTCACCGGCTATGACATTGACGGGGTCATCGGCAACGAAGCGGGCAACGACATTTCCGCCATCCGCTATACCGACCAATCCTATCACGACGCCTGGACCGATCCGCGGATCAAGGAATTACAGGGTCTGATCGACAAGGCCGTCGCGCCGCGTCGCGCCGAGATCACCTCCTGGGACAAGGTGCGGAACCGCTTCCTGGTCGAAGTCGGCGGCGCGTCCCAGGCGGGCGCGCTCTATTATTGGGATATCGATTACGGGACCATGCAGTTCCTGACCTGGAACAATGCGCAGTTGCGCGGGCGGCGCCTCTCCCCGGTGCGCAGCGTCCGCTATAGCGCGCGCGACGGCACGTCGATCGAGGCGATACTGACATTGCCGCGTGGCAAGCCGGACCGGAACCTGCCGCTGATCGTGCTGCCCCATGGCGGGCCGTTCGCCCGCGATTCGGAAAGCTGGGACTGGTGGACCCAGTATCTGGCGGAGCTGGGCTATGCCGTGATCCAGCCCAATTATCGCGGCTCCTCCGGCTATGGCACCGCTTTTGCCCGCAAGGGAGAAGGCGAATGGGGCCTGAAGATGCAGGACGACCTCAACGACGCGGTCACCTATCTCGCCAAGGAAGGCATTGCCGATCCCAAGCGGGTCTGCATGGTCGGCGCCTCCTATGGCGGTTATGCGGCCATGCGCGCGGCACAACGCGACGGAGCGCTGTATCGCTGCGCCATCTCCTATGCGGGCGTCTCCGACCTTCAGGCGATGAAGCGCTACGACTCGCGCTTCCTGTTCAGCAAGACGCGCGCCGACTGGCTGCAGAAACAGGCGCCCGACTATCACGCGGTGTCGCCGCGTTTCGGCGCCGCCGACATGACGATCCCGCTGTTGATCGTGCACGGCAAGGCGGACAAGCGCGTGCCCGTCAACCAGTCGCGGATGATGGTGGCGGCGCTGAAGGCGGCGGGCAAGCCGGTCAATTACATCGAACAGCCGCTGGCCGACCACCATTTCACCCGCGCCGAGGACCGGCTGGAATTCCTGAAAGCCATGGCCGCCTTCCTGGCCAAGCATAACCCGGCCTGACCCTTCCCTCGCGGTTGCGGGGTGCCGTCCCCACCTTGCCGAAGGCGTCCCGCACCCCCATATCTTGTGTAGATTCGGCGCGCCTTTCCTTTTGGGGCCATTGCGGCTATGGCGGCGCCTCTTCGACATACCCTATAACACGACGAACCGAGGTATTTTTTGGCCAAGGAAGAACTGCTCGAGATGCGCGGCCGCGTGGTGGAACTCCTCCCCAACGCGATGTTCCGCGTCCAGCTCGAGAATGATCACGAGATCCTGGGGCATACGGCAGGCAAGATGCGCAAGAACCGCATCCGCGTGCTGGTCGGCGACGAAGTGCTCGTCGAACTGACGCCGTACGACCTGACCAAGGGCCGGATCACCTACCGCTTCAAGTGAGCGACCGGCCCCATATGCCGCTCGTCCTTGCATCCTCTTCCCCGCGCCGCCGCGATCTGCTGGCGCGGCTGGGAGTCGTGCCCGACCGAGTCGCCTCCCCCGATATCGACGAAAGCCCCCGCCCCGCCGAGCTTCCGCGTGTCTATGCGCTGCGGCTGGCGGTGGAAAAGGCGCAGGCCGTCGAGCGTGCCGAGGGCGAGATCGTCGTCGCGGGCGACACCACCATCGCGCTGGGCCGCCGCATCCTGCCCCCCGCCGAGACCGAGGCTGTGCAGCGCAAGCTGCTGCGCCTGATGTCCGGACGGCGGCACCATGCGCTGTCGGCGGTGTGCGTGATCGACGCGACCGGCAAGGTGCGCACCCGTCTGGCCGACACCATCGTCGCGTTCAAGCCGCTCTCCGATGACGAGATCGACGCCTATGTCGCGTGCGGCGAAGGGCTGGGCAAGGCGGGCGGCTATGCCATCCAGGGCCGCGCCGAGGTGTTCGTCCGCTTCCTGCAAGGGTCGCATTCGGGGGTGATCGGCCTGCCGCTGTTCGAGACCCGCGCCCTGTTGAAAGCCGCCGGGCTACCGCTTGTCTGAATGGCTCTATGAGGCCGGGATCGGCGAGGCGCGCGCCGCGCTGGTCGCGGATGGCCGGATCGTCCAGGCCGCGATCGAGCCGACCGCCACGCTGACCGTCGGCACGGTGGCCGAAGGGCGGCTGGTCGAACTGCTCCCCGGTCGACAGGGCCGGGTGACGCTGGCGGGCGGCGGCGAGGTGCTGCTGTCGCCGGTGCCCAGGGGGATGACGCAAGGCTCCGCACTGACCGTTATCGTCACGCGCGAGGCCATACCCGAGCGCGGCCGCGCCAAGCTGCCCAAGGCGCAACAGGCCCCCGACGACGCGACGCCCGCCCCCGGCCCCGATCTGCGCGCCCGCATCGCCGCCACCGGCCTGCCGGTCCGCGAATTGCGCGCGCATCAGGCGGACGATCTGGAAGCGGCGGGCTGGTCCGAACTGCTCGACGAGGCGGTGACGGGGGAGATCGGATTTGGCGCGGGCGTGCTGCGGATGACGCCCACCCCGGCGATGACGCTGTTCGATGTCGACGGTTCGCCCCCGCATGAGCCGCTGGCGATCGCGGCGGCGCGTGCGGTGGCCGGGGCGATTCTGCGCCACGGCATTGGCGGGTCGATCGGGATCGATTTTCCGACACTGGAGGGCAAGGGCCCGCGCCAGGCGGTGGCGGAGGCGCTGGATGCCGCGCTCCCCCTTCCCTTCGAGCGGACGGCGGTCAACGGCTTCGGCTTTCTCCAGATCGTGCGCCCGCGCCCGCGCGCCTCGATCCCCGAGCGGCTGGCGATCGACCCCGTCGGCGCCCGCGCCCGCGCGATCCTGCGTCAATGGGAGCGCGAGCCGCCCGGCCCGGCGATGGTCCACCGGCTCCCCGGCCCCCTTTACGATCGATTGATGGCCCAGCCCGACTGGCGCGACGAATGCGCGCGCCGCACGGGCCGCCCGCTGCAACTGGAACGCGCATGACCACCTGCCCCATCTGCGACAAGCCGACCGCCGCCGACCACGCCCCCTTCTGCTCGCGCGGCTGCAAGGACCGCGACCTGCTGCAATGGCTGGGCGAGGGTTATCGCATTCCGGTCAAAGAAAATGACGAAGAGGGGCTGGACACGGGGCAAAGCCACCCGTAAAGGCACGCCTCCAATCGCAATCGCGGTGTGGGCCCAAGTAGCTCAGTTGGTAGAGCATGCGACTGAAAATCGCAGTGTCGGTGGTTCGATCCCGCCCTTGGGCACCATTTTTCTGACATCGATGGTGTTTTGACGGTTCGCTTCTGGCGGGCTGTTTTCGCGTGGCTGGCGTTGCCCCATGGCCTTCGACTTCGCTCAGGCTGAACGGATGTTTGCAGATAGGACCTGATCCTACGCCCCGTTCGGCCTGAGCGAAGTCGAAGGCCATGCCAACACCACTTCCCTCCCGCAGGCGGGAGGGGCTGGGGGAGGGCAAGGGGTCTCACCGAGTGGGCAGCCCGCGACTCTTCCCCCTTCACGGATAGCTGACGGTCTTCGGAATCTCCGGAATCTCGATCCGCTCGGCATCGTCCCCCGGCACGGTCGGAAACTCCCGCGCACGCCAGGCCCGCTTGGCCTCCTCGATCCGTTCGCGGCGCGAGGAGACGAAGTTCCACCACACATGGCGCGGCGTGGTGAAGGCATCGCCGCCGCACAGCATCACCCGCCCGCCCGATCCGGACCGCAGCGTCGCGGCGATCCCCGGCTTCAGGATGTAGAGCCGCTGCGGCTCCAGCGGCATCCCCTCCAGGCTCGCCTCGCCCAGCGCGCAATAGACGGCGCGTTCCTCGGCCGACGCATCGATGGGCACGCTCCCGCCCGGCTCCAGCGCGATGTCGGCATAGATGGTGCCCGCATAGGTGGTCGTCGGTGCACGCTCTCCCCACAGCTCGCCCATGATGACCCGCGCGGTCGCGCCCTGCCCCTGTATCACCGGCAGCGCCTCGGCCCCGATATGCTCGAAGGCGGGGTCGATCTCCTCCTGCGCCTCGGGCAGCGCCAGCCAAGTCTGGATGCCCGACAGGATCGGCCCCTGCGGCCGCGTCTCGCCGGGCGAGCGTTCGGAATGGACGATGCCGTGCCCGGCGGTCATCAGATTCACCGCCCCCGGCTCGATCACCAGGTCGGTGCCCAGCGAATCGCGGTGCCCCAGCGCGCCGTCGAACAGATAGGTCACGGTCGACAGGTTGATATGCGGATGCGGCCGCACGTCGATCCCCGATCCGGGCGCCAGCTGCGCCGGGCCCATCTGGTCGAAGAACAGGAAGGGGCCGACCATCGTCCGCTCCTTGTTGGGCAGTGTCCGGTGCACCTTGAACCCGCCCAGATCGTGGGTGGAGGGTTCCAGCGTGCGCAGCAGGAAATCGTCAAACATGGGTCGCCTCCGTGGCGTCGAGCAGCTCGATCAGGTCGGTCGGGAAATAGGGTTCGGCGTGGGCGGCCAGTTCGTCGCGGGTGAACCAGCGCCAGCTCTGCATGACCCGCTGTTCGAGTGCGGTATGGCCCGCGCCCGTCACCTCATGCGCGTCGATGTCGACGCGGAAATAGCGTTCGTCGGCATCCACCTCGACCCCCTCGATGGTGCGGAATTCGACCTGCCGCCGCGCGACCTGCGGCCCGCAATCGCGGTCGAGCCCGGTTTCCTCGCGCAATTCACGCCGCGCGGCCGCCTCATAGCTCTCGCCCGGATCGACCGCGCCGCCCGGCGTGCACCAGAAGGGCGGGCGATCGCCGGGGGTGAAGCGGAACATCAGCGTCCGGCCCGCCCCATCCACCAGGAGGATGCGCGCGGCGGGACGGGGCAAGCGGGTCATTCGGCATCAAGCTCCGGATAATGGCGGAAGATTCCGTCTTCATTGAACGCCTGTCGCCGCTCGCTGTCCAGATAGGCGGCGATGCCGGGCAGGGTCTTCACACGGTCGTGCAAGCCGATCAGCGCGGGATAGTCGCGCTCGACCGCCGCCATCCGTTTCGGGAACATGTAGCGCAGGCCCGCGACCAGCTGGAACAGCGAGGTGTCGACCGGCGACCAGCGCCCGCCCGCCATCCAGTCGCGCGGCCCCAGCGCATCCTCGAAATAGCCGAGGAATTTGGGGATCCGCTCGCCCCGAAACTGCGCGGCGGCGCGTGCGGCCTCGGGCTTCTGCTCGTGATAATAGGCGCCGGTCGCGACCGGGTGATGGACGTTGTGGACCTCGGCGACCATGTCGCTGATCGTCAGTTGCAACTGGTGGAGCCACACACGCTCCCCCTCCGGCGCCAGGTCGTGCCGCTCGGTCAGCCAGTGGAGGATATTGGCGACCTGCGCGATCGCCTGTCCATCGGCGCGCAGATAGGGCGGCGCGAAGGGCGGGCGATCGCCCTTCTGCATGTCGGCGAGCAGCGCCTCCGCGCCCTCCTCCACGCCCCGGTCGCGATAGGGCAGACCCGCGGCCTCCAGCGCCAGCCGGACGAACTCGCCGCGTCCCGGCAGGCCAGGCCAGTACCACAGGTCATAGGGCATGGGCTTATTCTCCGGGCGCCTTCGCGCTGATCGCCAGCGCGTGGATACGCTCGGACAACAGATCGGCCAGCGCGTGGTTCACCCGGCGCTGGCGGGCGACGCGCGACTCCCCGGCGAACAGGGGCGATTCGACGATGACGCGAAAATGGCTCTCGCCGGTACCGTCATCGCCCAGATGGCCCCGGTGCATCGCGCTTTCGTTGATGACCTCCAAATGGGTGGGGGCCAGCGCCTGCGTCAGGCGGGCGGTGATCTGGTCGGCGACGGGAGCGGTGGTGATATCGGTCATGGCCCCTATATAGACGGTTTTTCGGGACAAGCGGATAGCCGTGGTACGTCGGTCGAGCAGCGATACCTCCAAGGACAAACCCGGCGCGCGGTTTCACGGCCGGGTCGAAAATACCGGCCGCGCCTGCGACCATGCCGGTTGCGCCGAAGCGGGCGAGTTTCGCGCGCCCCCGCCAGAAGGCACGCGCAGCGGCGACGGACCGGGGCAGTTCCGCTGGTTCTGCCTGGAGCATGTCCGCGCGTTCAACAGCCGGTACAATTTCTTCGAGGGCATGAGCGCCGACGAGATTCACCGCGCGCAACGCCCCTATGCGGGCTGGGAGCGCGAGACGCGCGCCTTTGCGCAAGGGGGGACCGATCCGGGGCCGCGCTGGGCCGATTTCTCCGATCCGCTCGACGCCATCGCCGCGCGCTATCGCCGCGAGGCCGCGCCCGAACGCAGCGACGGCAAGCCGCTGTCGGGGCAGGATCGCGAAAGCCTGAAAGTGCTGGGGCTGGAGGCGAATGCGGACCGCAGCGCGCTGCGCCGCCGCTATAGCGAGCTGGTGCGACGCTATCACCCCGACCGCAATGGCGGCGACCGGAGCCATGAGGGACGGCTGCAAAAGGTGATCGCGGCGTATCAACAGTTGCGCCAGGCTCCGGCGTTTGCCTGAACCCCTTATTCCTCCCCTGCAAGGGGAGGGGGACCGGCGAAGCGGATGAAGCTTTCGATAGCGGGACACCCCTCCGCCAGGCCTGCGGCCTGCCACCTCCCCTTGCAGGGGAGGAATCCAGGGCGGATCGACATTCAGGACTTCTTCCCCTCTCCCCTGGACAGGGGAGAGGGTTAGCGAAGCTTGCCAGCCTGCTGGCTAGCGCAGCTTGGGTGAGGGGTTGAGCGAGCCCAAGGGCTCGCGTGCTCGCGAAGTGAGCGCCCACCCCTCACCCAGCTCCGACTAAGCCTTTGCTTTCGCAAAGACCAAGTCTGCGCAACCCTCTCCCCTCTGCGAGGGGCGAGGGAAGGAAAGGCATCGCTGAATGGCGATCCGTCCTGATTACCTCCGCGGCCCGACCAGCCCGAATCGCGCGCCCTGCGGGTCCAGCGCCGACAGCGAATAATCGCCGCCGGGAATCTCCATCGGCCCGAACACGATCGTGCCGCCATGCTCGGTCACACGCGCCGCCGCGGCATCGATGTCCTCCACCGCAAAGTAGAAATGCCATCCCGGCACGCCCCCCGGCGGGCACCCCATCAACGCGCCCAGCACCACCGGCCCATCGGCCAGGAAGCGGTATTCGCCCAGCTCGCCCATCGGCATCCCGCCGCGATGGGCCCAGCCGAAATGCCGCTGGAAAAAGGCGAGCGCCCGGTCGGGGTCGCTG
The DNA here is from genome assembly GCF_040544655.1 of Sphingomonas sp. 1185. NCBI lineage: Bacteria > Pseudomonadati > Pseudomonadota > Alphaproteobacteria > Sphingomonadales > Sphingomonadaceae > Sphingomonas > Sphingomonas sp. 1185. The sequence goes on along the minus strand of NZ_JBEPKL010000034.1, from coordinate 37,408 downwards.
GCGATCCGTTCGTTCCACACGACATGCCCGGTCGCGGGGCCGGTGCCATGCTCGACAAAGGCGCGCGACGGGCGCTCCTCCTCCGCCGCCATGATATAGAAGGGCGCGCCCAGCGGATCGGCGACCAGCGCCATCCGCCCGACGCCCGCCACGGTCCAGGCGGGCATCAGCACCGATCCGCCATCCTCGACGATGGTCGCCAGCGACTCGTCGACATCGACGACCGGCAGATAGCCCAGCCAGACCGGCTTGCCCGCCGCCCCCGGCGGCCGCTGCATCAGGCCGCCGATCGCCTCGCCCTCGGTCGTGGCGAAGATTCGGTAATCCAGCTCGGCGATGCCGCTGTCGCCCACCTGCCATCCGATCACGCCCGCATAAAAGGCCTGCGCCGCCGCCGCATCGTCGGTCAGCAATTCGTACCAGATGAAATTCGCCATCACCCCACCCCATCATATTGCCGATCTCTCAGGGCGTTATGACGCTCCCCGGAGCCGATTCGGCGGCCCGTCGGCTCCCCCGACGATGACGCCCAAGCCCCGCCGACGCAATCGCCGCGACCGGGCCGATCCGCCATCTTCCTGCGATCACCGCCATTGAGTAGGGAGCCGCGCTTGGCCTAAGGCGTTGAGCGACGAGACGAGGGCCTGATGACCAACATCCCGAATACGCTTCCCGACAGCCGCGATACGACGATCCTCGACGCACCCGACAAGATGGTGTCGGTGCGCGACCTGTTCGGCATCGATACCGACATGGAGGTGCCCGCCTTCTCCGAGGCCGACGAGCGCGTCCCCGATCTCGATCCCGCCTATGTGTTCGATCCCGACACGACGCTGGCGATCCTGGCCGGTTTCGCGCACAATCGCCGCGTGATGGTGCAGGGCTATCACGGCACCGGCAAGTCGAGCCATATCGAACAGGTCGCCGCCCGCCTGAACTGGCCGTGCATCCGCATCAACCTGGACGCGCATATCAGCCGTATCGACCTGATCGGCCGCGACGCCATCGTCCTGAAGGACGGGCAGCAGGTGACCGAGTTCCGCGAGGGCCTGCTCCCCTGGGCGCTCCAGACGCCGACTGCGCTCGTCTTCGACGAATATGATGCGGGCCGTCCCGACGTGATGTTCGTGATCCAGCGCGTGCTGGAGACCGAGGGCAAGCTGACCCTGCTCGACCAGAATCGCGTCATCCGCCCCAGCAAGTGGTTCCGCCTGTTCGCCACCGCCAACACCATCGGCCTGGGCGACACCAGCGGCCTGTATCACGGCACGCAGCAGATCAACCAGGGCCAGATGGACCGCTGGAACATCGTGGTGACGCTCAACTATCTGCCCGCCGCGACCGAGGCGCAGATCGTGCTCGCCAAGTCGGGCGAATATGACAAGCCCGAGGGCAAGCAGCTGGTCGAGAACATGGTCCGCGTCGCCGACATGACCCGCAAGGGCTTCATCAACGGCGACATCTCGACCGTGATGAGCCCGCGCACGGTCATCACCTGGGCGCAGAACACGCTGATCTTCAACAACGATCCGGGCTTTGCCTTCCGCCTGTCGTTCCTGAACAAGTGCGACGAGAACGAACGCGCGCTGGTTGCGGAATATTATCAGCGCGTGTTCGGCAAGGACCTGCCCGAGAGCGTCGTCAGCCGGGCCTGACTCCCTTGGGCAACGAAACCCCTCTCGACCGGTTCAAGGCGGTCCTCGGCGGCACGGCGCGCACCATCGCGCAGGAGCCGGAGGTGGAGCTTGCCTTCACTGCCGACGCGCCGACGTCATCGGGCAAGCATATCCGCGTGCCGATGCCCGGCCGCGCCCTGCCCCCCGAGCAGGTGGCGGAGGCGCGCGGATTCGCCGATGCCTTTGCGCTGCGGCTGAAGCTGCACGACACCGCGCTCCACGCCAAGGCTGCCCCGGTCGAGGCCGTCGCGCGCGCCGTTTATGACGCGGTCGAGACGGCGCGGATCGAGGCGCTGGGCGCGCGCGGCTATGCCGGGATCGGCGACAATCTGGCCCATGCGCTGGACGTACGGCTGCGCTCCGACCCGTTGACGCGGGCGCGTAACCGCGACGAAGTGCCGCTGTCGACCGCACTCGGACTGCTGCTGCGCGAGCGGATGACGGGGCGCCCCTCGCCCGCCGAGACGGCGCCCGCGCTGGCGTTGGTCCGCGACTGGCTGGAGGGGGCGACCGATCTCGACGCGCTGGCGGGCGCGATGGACGATCAGAAGAGGTTCCAGACGCTGGCCGCGCGCATGCTCGCCGACCTCGAACTCGCCGAGCCCCCCGCCGAGCCCGAGCAGGCCGATGAGGGCGGCGACGACCAGGAGGGCGAGGACCAGCAGAATGAGGACGAAAGCGACGATCAGGACGACGAACAGGGCCAGGGCGAAGGCGAGGTAGAAGCCCGCGCCGAGAAGCGCGACTCGGACAGCGAGGACGGCGAATCGCAGGAGCAGAGCCAGGATTCGCTCGACGATCTCGACGGCGAACCCGGCGAGGATGGCGACGAAGGCAGCCAGCCGACCCGCCCCAACCGCCCGATGAACGATCTGGCGTCGCAATTCGACTATAAGCCCTGGACCACCCAATATGACGAGGTGATCGCGGCGGGCGAGCTGTGCGACGCCGACGAGCTGGCGCGGCTTCGCGGCTATCTCGACCAGCAGCTGGCGCATCTGCAATCGGCGGTGTCGAAACTCGCCAACCGACTGCAACGCCGGTTGATGGCGCAACAGTCGCGGTCGTGGGACTTCGACCAGGAAGAGGGGATTCTCGACGCGGCACGGCTGGCGCGCGTGGTGGTCAATCCCGGCCAGTCGCTGTCCTACAAGATCGAGCGCGACACCGATTTCCGCGATACCGTCGTCACCCTGCTGATCGACAATTCGGGGTCGATGCGCGGACGGCCGATCGGGATCGCGGCCATCTCCGCCGACATCCTCGCGCGCACGCTGGAGCGGTGCGGGGTGAAGACCGAGATCCTCGGCTTCACCACCCGTGCGTGGAAGGGCGGGCAGAGCCGCGAAACCTGGCTGGCCGCCGGGCGTCCGCCGCAGCCGGGGCGGCTGAACGACATTCGCCACATCGTCTACAAGCAAGCCGACGAGCCGTGGCGGCGCGCGCGCAACAATCTCGGCCTGATGATGCGCGAGGGGCTGCTCAAGGAGAATATCGACGGCGAGGCGCTGATGTGGGCGCATAGCCGCCTGGTCGCGCGGCCCGAGGAGCGGCGCATCCTGATGGTCATCTCCGACGGCGCGCCGGTCGACGACTCGACGCTGTCGGTCAATTCGGGCAGCTATCTGGAGCGGCATCTGCGCCAGGTGATCGGCTGGATCGAGAGCAAGAGCCCGGTCGAGCTGGTCGCGATTGGCATCGGCCATGACGTGACCCGCTATTACGCCCGCGCGGTGACGATCATGGACGCCGAGCAGCTGGGCGGCACGATCATCGAGCAGCTGGCCAGCCTGTTCGACACGCCGTGAGCCGGATCGCGCCCCCGGCGGAGGGTTTCGTCGGACCGGTCAAACGCTCGATCACGATCGCGGGCCACGCGACCTCGATCAGCCTGGAGCCGGTCTTCTGGACCGCGCTGGAAGAGGCGGCGGCGGCGCATGCCCTGCCGCTATCCGCGCTGGTGGCGGAGATCGACGCGCTGCGGATCGGCGCGGAGGCTCCCCCCAATCTGGCAAGCGCGATCCGGTCCTGGCTGTTCCTGCGGCGGTGATCGGGTTCGCGAAGGGGCGGAGATGGGCGTGGTCGACGCGCCACGGATGAGTATTGCCCTTGGGGCGAGGACGGGGCGTGGGCTTCGACTTCGCTCAGCCTGAACGGATGGAGGGACCTACGCCGCCCGAACCCTTGGCATGATCAGGGCTTAATCGCTGTCGACACCGACAACACCCCCATTCCCACCTCCGTTCGGCCTGAGCGAAGTCGAAGGCCATGGGATGACGGTTGCCCCCGGGGCAAAGGACCGGGCGCGGGCTTCGACGTCGCTCCGCCTGAACGGAGGTGGGGAAGACACCCCTCCCCGATTGACGCCGCCGCGCAGCTCCGGCAGGGCGCGCCGTCTGTTTCGGGGTATGTGTGGCCGGCATTACGCATCGCGACCGGGGATTGCGGGTCCATCGCTGGCTGGGGCTGGTGAGCGGGCTGTTCGCGGTTGCGCTGGCGCTGTCCGGCGTGATCCTGGCCTGTGCGCCGCTGATCGAGCGGATCGCCGCGCCGGACCGATACCGGATCAGCGGCGAAACCCGGATCGCCGCACAGGCCTATAGCGACGCCGCGTCTCGCCGCCTGCGCCCCGGCGAGCGGATCGCCACGCTGGCGCTCGGCGAGGGATCCGCGCCGGTCGCCGTGACGCTCGACCGGGTGGGCGACCGCGCGCAGCGCCAGCTGTTCCTCGACCCGCCGACCGCGCATATCCTCGCCAGCGGCTGGCGCGACGGCGGGGTGATCGGCGCGCTCCGGCGCCTGCATGACGGGCTTTTCCTGGCGGGGGCGGGGCGATGGATCGTGGGGATCGCCGGGATCGCCATCGTCCTGACCGGACTGAGCGGGTTCTGGGCAGCGCTGCCCCGCAAACGGCCCGCCAGGCGCCCTGCCCGGAGAGGCGACGCCGTCAGGGCCTGGCATCGGGGGATCGGATTCTGGTCGGCGGTCCCGGTGCTGGCGATGACCGTCAGCGGCATCGCGCTCGCCTTGTCCGATACGGCCACCGCGCCGCGCCCCGCGCCGCCGGTCGCCCGCCCCGCCCTGCCCGTCGCGCGGGTGGTGGCGAGCGCGCAGCGCTGGTCACGAGGGTCGCTCTTGGCGATCGACTGGCCGACCGAACGCTCGGCAGACTGGACCTTGTATTTCGCGGGGTCCGCGCCCGGCATCGTCAAGGTCGCCGATGACAGCGTCGGCGCGGTCGCCGCGCCGGGTCATGCCGCGCCGGTGATGCTGTCCTGGGCGCGCCGCCTGCATGATGGTCGCGCCATGTCCTGGGCCGGGCGCGCGCTGGCGGTGCTGGTCGGCCTGCTGGCGCTGGGGACCGCGGCGACCGGGCTGATCGCCTGGACGCGGCGCCCGAAGGTCAGACCCGCTCGACGCTGAGCAGGTCGGTCGCGTCGAGGCCGAGCAGGTCGATATGGTCGCGGATGCGCGGCCATTGCACCGCTAGGAAGCTCTCGCGCTCGGCGGCGCGCAGCCGGTCGGCGGCCCCCGGCATCACGAACATGCCGACGCCGCGCCGCACCTCGACATAGCCGTCGTCCTGGAAGCTCTGATACGCCTTGGCGACCGTCAGGGGGTTCGCCCCCTGGTCCGCCGCCAGCGCGCGGACCGAGGGAAGCTGGTCCCCGGTCCGGTAGGTGCCGTTGAGAATGCCCGCCGCGATCGTCCCGCGCAGGCGGATGTAAACCGGGCTGTCGTCGCCGCTAAGAGCTGTCATGCCAAGTTAATACAGCAACGCCTCGGGAAAGTCGAGGGCTATGGTGACAACGTTTGCACGATCGTCGCGACAGCGGCTCGGCCTATCCGCCCCAGGTCGACACGATCCGCGCCATGTCGGGGCGCGGCCGTTCGTCGAGCGGGCGGCCGGGCGTGCCGAGGAAGACGAACCCGACGATCCGCTCGGGCGCGGTGCCGAATGCGTCGCGCACCGCATCGGAAAAGGCGGGCCAGCCGGTCAGCCAGCCCCCGGCATAGCCCATGGCATGCGCGGCATGGAGCAGGTTCATGCACGCTGCCCCCGCCGACAATTCTTGTTCCCACAAGGGGATGTGGCTTTCGGTGCGGGGAGAGGACAGGACGACGACCAGCGACGGCGCCTGATGCGCGAACTGGTCCAGCGCGGCGATCTCGGTCGCCCCCGCCTGGGGCCGTTCGGCGCGGTACGCCGTCGTGATGACCTCCGCCAGTCGGCCGCGCGCCTCCGTCGGCACGATCACGAAGCGCCACGGCGCCAGCTTGCCGTGGTCCGGGGTGCGCGCGGCGATGGTCAGCATTTCGGCCAGCTGGGCGGCGTCCGGCCCCGGCGCGACCAGATCGCGCGGCTTGCCCGAACGGCGCGTCGCCAGCAGCGAAAGCGGGGTCGTACGGTCGTTGAACACCATGTCGGAGGAGGAATCGCTCATGGGTTCGATCCTTACGGCGTCGCGCATGATATTTACAGTCGCGGCTTTGCCGCTAGGTTACCGAACCATTACGCCCCAGCGTGCCGACCGGCGCGCGGGGCGATTTCGATGGAGTAAACGCCGGCATGGCGACTGCGTATGAGGCCGCCGCGCGCGGCAAGACGGTTTTGGGGCATCCCCGAGGCCTGTTCCTGTTGTTCTTCACCGAAATGTGGGAGCGTTTTTCCTTCTACGGGATGCGCGCCATCCTGGTCTTCTACCTGACCAAGCATTTCCTGTTCACCGACGAACCGGCCTTCGGCATCTACGCCGCCTATATGTCGCTGGTCTATTTCACGCCGGTGATCGGCGGTTATCTGGCCGATCGCTATCTGGGGGCCAGACGCGCGGTGCTGGTGGGCGGTATCTTCATCGCCTTCGGCCATTTGCTGATCGCCGTGATGGAAGGGCCGCAGGGCGCGCAAGGCGTCTATCTGGAGGGCTTCTACCTGGCGCTGGCCGCGATCGTGATCGGCACCGGGTTCCTCAAGGCCAATATCTCGGTGCTGGTCGGGCAACTCTATGCCCGCGACGACATGCGGCGCGATCCCGCCTTCTCGATCTTCTATATGGGGATCAACGGCGGCGGCGCGCTGGGGCCGATCGTGTGCGGCGTGCTGGGCGAGACGGTGGGCTGGGCCTATGGCTTCGGCGCGGCGGGCATCGGCATGTTGCTCGGCTTGGTCGCCTTTATCGGGCTGAAGCGCGAACTCCACGGCGCGGGTGAAGCGCCCTCGCTGCCCGCGCTGCGCGCCCCGGTCGTGGCCGGTCTGTCGCGCGAATGGCTGATCTATCTGGGCGCGATCGTGGCGACGCTGGTGACGTGGCAGCTGATCCGGCATCAGGATGCGGTCGGCACGCTGCTGATCGTGTTCAGCATCGGCACGGTGGGCTTCATCCTGTGGCGGGCGGTGTTCACCCTGGGCAAGATCGATCGCGACCGTATCCTGGCCGCGCTGTTCCTGATCGCGCTGTGCCCGCTCTTCTGGGCGCTGTTCGAACAGGCGGGCTCCTCGCTCAACGTCTATACCGACCGCTCGGTCGATCGCAGCCTGCTCGGCTGGACGATCCCGGCCTCGGCCTTCCAGTCGGTCAACTCGATCTTCATCATCCTGCTGGCCCCGGTCTTCGCGGCGGTCTGGACCCTGCTCGCCAAGCGGGGATGGGAGCCGAGCGCGCCGTTCAAGTTCGGCATCGGGCTGGTTGGCGTGGGCGCGGGCTTTCTGGTCCTGGTGGCGGGGGCCGCGCTGTATGCCGGGGCGCCGACGCCGGTGATCTTCGTCATCCTGGTCTATCTGATCCACACCATGGCCGAGCTGTGCTTCTCGCCGGTCGGGCTGTCGGCGATGACGCGGCTGTCGCTGCCCAGCATGACCGGGCTGATGATGGGCACCTGGTTCCTGGCGACGGCGGCGGGCAATTTCATCGCCGGACTGATCGCGCAGGCGACCGGCGGCGAGGGCGCGGGGCCGGACAAGGTGCTCGACGTCTATACGCGGATCGGCTGGTTCTCGATCGGGATCGGCGTCGTCGTGCTGGTCGGGTCGCCCTTCATCGCCAGGCTGATGCACCTCGACCTGTTGAAGGCCGAGGCCGCACTGGCGGGCGACAAGGAACTGGCCGAACCGGCGGCGGCGGGCGTCGATACGCGGCTGGAGCAGAAGCCGCTGTGAACCAAATGGGGCGGTTCGCGATGACCCAGCCGCCCCTTTATCCCTACCCCCCTGCTCTTCCGATCCCCCCCCCACCTCCGTTCGCACTGAGCGAAGTCGAAGTGCACGGGATGACGCCTGCGGACAGGCCGGGGCATGGGCTTCGACTTCGCTCAGCCTGAACGGAGGTTCGGGGGTATTACTCCGGCGACCGGCTCAGAGACGCGTCATCGCCATCGCCCGCTCGCCATAACGCGGCCCCGCCGTGCCGCCCCGTGGAGCCGCTTCGTCGAGCGTCGCCAGCTCCCCGGCCGAGAGCGTCAAGTCGGCCGCCTTCATCGAATCCTCCAGCGTCACGCGCCGCTTGGAGCCGGGGATCGGCACGATGTCGTCGCCCTGCGCCAGCAGCCAGGCCAGCGCCACCTGCGCGGCACTCGCGTCATGCGCGGCGGCGATGGACTTCACCACCTCGACCAGTGCCATGTTCCGGTCGAAATTCTCCTCCGAATAACGGGGATCGTTCCGCCGATAATCGCCCTCGGGCAGATCCTCGCGCCGGGCGATCTGCCCGGTCAGGAACCCGCGCCCCAAGGGGCTGTACGGCACGAAGCCGATGCCCAGTTCGCGCACGACGGGCAGGATGTCAGCCTCGACATCGCGCTCCCACAGCGAATATTCCGACTGGACCGCCGCGATCGGGTGGACGGCGGCGGCGCGGCGGATCGTCTCGGCGCCGGCCTCGGACAGACCCAGACGCCGGACCTTGCCCTGTTCGACCAGCCGCCCCATCGCGCCGATCGTATCCTCGATGGGGACATTGGGATCGACCCGGTGCTGGTAGAACAGGTCGATCGTCTCGACCCCCAGCCGCCTGAGCGAGCCTTCGCACGCGCGCTGGACATTGGCGGGGGTGGAATCGACCCCGGTCATGCCGTTCTCGTCATAGCGGAAGCCGAATTTGGTCGCGATCACCACCGCGTCGCGCCGACCGCGAATGGCACGGCCGACCAGTTCCTCATTGACCAGCGGGCCATAGATTTCGGCGGTGTCGAACAGGGTCACGCCCAGCTCGATCGCGCGGTGGATGGTCGCGATGCTCTCCGCCTCGTCGGCCTGGCCGTACATGTTCCGGCCGACACCGGCCATCGGCATGCAGCCGAGACCCAGCGCGGAAACCTCGAATTCGGGGCCGAGCGTGCGGTATTTCATGGGGTGTCCTCGTCGATGGTGCGGCTGGCTCGGGAAACGGTCGCGGTGGCGGCAAGGTCCATGCTGACATTGCCGAGCGTCCGGAAGATGTCCGGAATCGTCTCCACCGCGATCAACAGCCCCAAAGGCGCGGCGGGCACCCCCAGCGCGACGCAGACCGGCGCGATCGAGGCGAAGAAGGTGATCTGCGACGGCAGGCTGGCCGAGCCCAGCGAGCACAGGGTCGCCACGACCACGGCGGCCGCGACCGAGGCCATGCCGGGCACGATCCCGAACCAGTCGGCAATGTAGAGCGCCACCGCGACGTTCATCGCGGGCTGGGTCGCGCGGAACATCGCGACCGCCATCGGCAGGACCAGGCTGGCGGTGCCCGGCGCGATGCGCAGCACCTTCGCCCCCTCGACCATCGCGGGCAGGCTGGCGAGCGAGGATTGGGTGGAGATCGCCACCGCCTGCGCCGGGGCCAGCGCGCGGGCGAAGCGCGCCAGCGGCACCCGCGCGCCCAGCATCGCCACGCCGTAAGCCATCAGCATGACGATCACGCCGATGCTGGCGATGATCGCGATATAATGGGCCAGCGCCCCGAACGCGCCCCCGCCCGCGCTCGCCCCGACGACGAAGGCCAGCGCGAACACGCCCAGCGGCGCCAGCCACAGCACCCATCCGATCAGGACCAGCATCGCATCGCGGATCGCGGTGAAGAATCGCAGCAGCAGCGCCCGCCCCTCGCCCTCGATCCGGGTGATCGCAAAGGCGAAGGCCAGCGTGAACAGGATCAGCGACAGCAGCGCATTGTTGGTGGCGGCGGCGAAGATGTTGGTCGGCACGATGCCGGTCACGAACTCGGCGATGGGCGGCGGGGCGGCGACCGGCTCGGCATGGCCCAGCGCCGCCTTCAGCGCCTCCGCCGCGTCGCGCGGGATCGGCACCGCGTGCAGCAGCGCGGGCGTGACGACGGCGGCCATCGTCGCGGTCAGCGTGACCAGGATCAGGAAGGTCAGGATCGCGCGCGCGGCGATCCGCCCGGCCTGCGCCGCCTCGGCAGTCGCGGTCACCCCGGTGATCAGCAGCGTGACGACCAGCGGGATGACCGTCATCTGCAACCCGTTCAGCCACAGCGTGCCGACCGGCCGCGCGACCGCGACACCCGCTTGCGCCAGTCCGGGCGAGGCCGCCGCCAGCCCCACCCCCACCAACAGACCGGCGGCCAGACACAATAGGATCAGCGTGGCACGGGACATGAAGGGGCCTCGGTTCCTTTGAGCTTTTGGAAAGGTCACGCTAAACGGGGCGCGACCGCATGGTGTTTCCTCTTAATCCGGCAGGGACTTGGCCGCATGGCAAGAAAATATTTCGGCACTGATGGCATTCGCGGCGCCACCAACGGCGCGGTGATGACCGCCGAGATGGCGATGAAGGTCGGCATGGCGGCCGGGGCCTATTTCCAGCGCGGCGACCATCGCCACCGCGTCGTGATCGGCAAGGACACCCGCCTGTCGGGCTATATGCTGGAATCGGCGCTGGTCGCGGGCTTCACCAGCGTCGGCATGGACGTGGTGATGCTCGGCCCGCTGCCCACGCCCGCGGTCGCGATGCTGACCCATTCGATGCGTGCCGATATCGGCGTGATGATCTCCGCCAGCCACAATCCCTTCGCGGATAATGGCATCAAGCTGTTCGGCCCCGATGGCTACAAGCTGTCCGACGAGGCCGAGGAATCGATCGAGGACCTGATCGAGCAAGACGTGCCGCTGGTGGCCTCGGGCAAGATCGGCCGTTCGCGCCGGGTCGACGACGCCGCCGGGCGCTATATCCACTTCGCCAAGTCGACCTTCCCGCAGGCGCTGCGCCTCGACGGCCTGCGTGTCGTGATCGACTGCGCGAACGGCGCGGCGTACAAGGTCGCCCCCGCCGCCCTGTGGGAACTGGGCGCGGATGTGGTCGCCATCGGCGTCACCCCCAACGGCACCAACATCAATGACGGCGTCGGCTCGACCGCGCCGCAGACGCTGGCCGAGACGGTGGTGGCGAGCGGCGCGGACATCGGTATCGCGCTGGACGGCGATGCCGACCGCCTCATCATCGTCGACGAGACTGGCGCGGTGGTCGATGGCGACCAGCTGATGGCGATGATCGCGACGAGCTATGCGCGCGAAGGGCGGCTGGCGGGCGGTGGCCTGGTCGCCACCGTCATGTCGAATCTGGGGCTGGAGCGGCATCTGGCCGCGCAGGGGCTGGGCCTGATCCGCACCAAGGTCGGCGACCGCCATGTCCTGGAGGCGATGCGGACGCGCGGTTACAATGTCGGCGGCGAGCAGTCAGGGCATATCATCCTGTCCGACTATGCCCGCACCGGCGACGGGCTGGTCGCCGCGCTCCAGGTGCTGGCCGAACTGAAGCGCGCGGGCGCGCCCGCCAGCGAGGTGCTGCACCGGTTCGATCCCCTCCCCCAGCTCCTGAAGAATGTCCGCTTCGCGGGCGGCAAGCCGCTGGAGCATGAGAAGGTGCAGGGCGTCATCGCCGCCGCCGAGGCGGAACTCGCCGGGCGCGGTCGCCTGGTCATCCGCCCGTCGGGCACCGAGCCGGTCATTCGCGTGATGGCCGAGGGCGAGGACAAGCGCCAAGTCGAAACCCTGGTCGACCGCATCTGCGACGTGGTGCGCGAGGTGGCCGCCTGATGCTGGAGATGCGTCCCGATTGCGAGCGCTGCGGCACGGACCTGCCCCCGTCCCAGGGCGGCGCCTTCATCTGCTCGCTGGAAACCACCTTCTGCGCCGAATGCGCCGACGAGCTGGACGAGATCTGCCCCGATTGCGGCGGCGAGCTGCTCGACCGGCCGACCCGCATGGGCCGTGTACTGAAGGCCAACCCCGCCTCCACCCAAGGCCGCTTTCGCGGCTGACCTCGACCCCGCGTGCCCGCCGCTCTATGCGGGCCTCATCACATTGAAGGAGTTTCCATGCCCCAGCTCGTCCTGATCCGCCACGGCCAGTCCGCCTGGAATCTCGAGAACCGCTTCACCGGCTGGTGGGATGTCGACGTGACCGCGCAGGGTGCCGCCGAGGCGCGCGCAGCGGGCGCGATGATGGCCGAGAAGGGCCTGGACTTCGACCTGACCTTCACCAGCCTCCAGACCCGCGCGATCAAGACGCTGAACCTGGCGCTGGAGACGATGGGCCGCCTCTGGCTGCCGACCGAGAAGCATTGGCGGCTGAACGAGCGCCATTATGGCGGGCTGACCGGCCTGGACAAGGCGGAGACGGCGGCCAAGCATGGCGACGAGCAGGTCAAGATCTGGCGCCGCAGCTTCGACGTGCCACCGCCCCCGGCGGATGCGGGCGGCGAGTTCGACGTGTCGGGCGACCGCCGCTATGCGGGCATCGACGTGCCGCAGACCGAAAGCCTGAAGGACACGATCGCCCGTGTCCTGCCCTATTGGGAAGAGCGCATCGCGCCTGCGCTGCGCGACGGCAACCGCGTGCTGATCTCCGCGCACGGCAACTCGTTGCGCGCACTGGTCAAGCATCTGTCGAACATCCCCGACGACGAGATCACCGGCCTGGAAATCCCGACCGCGCAGCCGATCGTCTATGAACTGGCCGACGACCTGACCCCGACCGACCGTTATTATCTGTCCGAACGCTAAGCGATCGGGAGACGGAGGGCGATCTGACGTGCGACCGCCTCGCGCCCCGACCTCTTCGCGGCTTCGCGGCTTCGCGTGAGCCATTTGATTTCACGCGAAGCCGCGAAGACACGAAGATTTTTGTTCGCGCGGAGGCGCGGAGACGCGGAGAGTTGGTCCGCGCGGCGGGCGGATCGCTCCCATGGCAGCATGCCATCGTCTTCCGTTCGACAGGGAGGGCTACGCGGCGGCCCATACCGACACCTCCGCGTCTCCGCGTGTCCGCGCGAACCAAACTCCATCCTCCGTTCAGGCTGAGCGAAGTCGAAGCCCACGCCCCCCCGCTCCGGCAAAATCGCCCGCCACGATGCCCGAACGCATACGGAAACTTGCCCCCCTCGCCCCGTCCCGCTAGGCAGCCCGCTTCCCCGGCAACGGGGCCAAAGGGGCTAAGGCGGAACAGCGGATATGACGTCGGTCGGGATCATCATGGGGTCCACTTCGGACTGGGAAACCATGCGGCATGCCGCCGAGACGCTGGAGGCGCTGGGCGTGGCGCATGAGACCCGCGTCGTCTCCGCGCATCGCACGCCGCAGCGTCTGTACGATTACGCCACCACCGCCGCCGATCGCGGGATCAAGGTCGTTATCGCGGGCGCGGGCGGCGCGGCGCACCTCCCCGGCATGGCCGCGTCGATGACCCATCTGCCGGTGCTGGGCGTGCCGGTCGAGTCCAAGGCGCTGAAGGGCATGGATAGCCTGCTCTCGATCGTCCAGATGCCCGGCGGCATCCCCGTCGGCACGCTGGCCATCGGCAAGGCGGGCGCGATCAATGCGGGCCTGCTCGCCGCCTCGATCCTGTCGCTGTCCGACGAAGACCTCGCCGAGCGTCTGAAGGACTGGCGCCAGCGCCAAACCGACGGCGTCGCCAACGATCCGCAAGGGTAAGCCGATGCTGAAGCCGGGTTCGACGATCGGGATTCTGGGTGGCGGCCAGCTGGGCCGAATGCTGGCGGTGGCAGCCGCGCAACTGGGGTATCGCACCCATGTGCTGGCCCCCGACGAGGAAAGCGTCGCGGCGCAGACCGCGTCCGCGCTGACCCGCGCCGATTATCACAATACGGTCGTGCTCGCCGACTTCGCCGCCGCCTGCGACGTCGTCACCTATGAGTTCGAGAATGTCGACGTGACGCCGGTCGAATGGCTGGCCGAGCGGCTGCCGGTCCATCCCGCGCCCGCCGCGCTGCGCGTCGCGCAGGACCGGATCGCCGAGAAGAGCTTCGTCGAGAAGGTCGGCGGCCGCCCCGCCCCCTGGGCCGCGGTCAATTCCGCCGCCGACCTGACCGCCGCGCTGGAGCGGATCGGCTGTCCCGCGATCCTGAAGACCACGCGCTTCGGCTATGACGGCAAGGGCCAGGCGTTGATCCGCGAGATGGCCGATGCCCCCGCCGCCTGGGAAGCGATCGGCGGCCCCGCCGTGCTGGAGGGGTTCATCCATTTCAGCCACGAATTCTCGATCCTGGTGGCGCGCGGGACCGACGGCACGACCGTCCGCTACGACCCGCCGCACAATATCCACCGCGACGCGATCCTGCGCACCTCCACCCTGCCCGCGCCGCCCGAGATCGTGGCGCAGGCCGAGGAAGCGACCGCGCTCGCCATCCGCATCGCCGAGCAGCTGGGCTATGTCGGGGTGCTGGCCTGCGAATTCTTCGCGACCGAGAACGGCCCCGTCTTCAACGAGATGGCCCCGCGCGTCCACAATTCGGGCCATTGGACGATCGAGGGCGCCGAAACCTCGCAGTTCGAGAATCATATCCGCGCGATCTGCGGCCTGCCGCTGGGCGACACGTCGCTGACGGGTGCGTGGGTGCAGATGGAGAATCTGATCGGCGACGATGCCTGGGACGGCGCGTTCACCGAAAAGGGCACCCATCTCCACCTCTATGGCAAGGCCGAGTCGCGGCCGGGGCGCAAGATGGGGCATATCACGCGCGTGACACGCTGAGCGGGCGTCACGCTATCGCCGGACGGTGAAGGTCACGGGCACCAGCACCTGCGCCTGATAGACCTGATCGCCCTTCATCACCGGCCGGATCCGGAATTGCCGGTAGAGCCCCAAGGCCGCCGCGCCGAAACCGCGCCCCTTGGGCCGCTCCGCCGCGATCGAACAGCTTCTGGGCGTTCCCGGCCGGGGCACGTCGCATAGCAGCACCGCGATGCCGCTGACCCCGCCCGCCCAAGCCATTTTGGGAAAGGCTTTGTCGATCAGCTCCTGCGGCGGCTTTTCGATCCATTCGGCAAGCGCGTAGCGGAGCCGCCCTTCGCCCGGACCATCGCCGTCGCCGCGTCCGTTGCCGGTGCCGCGCCCCTCGCCACCCGTCCCGCGCCCGCTGGCGATTCCCGTCCCCAGCCCATCCGAGATCGCCGTCCCGACGCGCAAGGCCGGCTCGGCCGCCAATCCCGCCGCCGGGGCGGGCAGGTCGACCATGTCGAACCGGGCAGGCGCGACCGCCGCCGGGGCGGCCTGTCGGGCTGGGCGCGCGGGCGCCGGGCGTGGCGATCCGCCCCCGGCGGTCGGACGCGGCACCAGGCTCTCGCGCTTGACCGGGGCCGGTGCGACCGGCGGCGGCGGCACGGGGACGGGCGGAGGCTCCGGCGGGCGGGGCACGTCGAACAGCGTCAGCAGCGGCCGGGCCGGGTCGTCGGTCAGGCGATGCCGGGGCTGTCCCCAGATCAGCGGCGCCAGGATCACGGCATGGACCGCCGCCGTGGCGACGACCGCCACCGATCGCCGCCCGTGATCCCGCCGGACCGAAACGCTGTCCCGCATCGCGCTATTCTCCCGGACGGAGGATCACCGCGATGCTGATCGACGTCAAGTCCGCGCCCAGTCCTCGCCGATCCGGCGCAACACGTCGAGCGGTACGCGGCCGTGGCGCAGCACGGCGGTGTGGAACGCCTTCAGGTCGAACCGCGCGCCCTGCTGCTTCCGGGCGGACTCGCGAATGTCGACAAAGACCGAATGGCCCAGCTTATAGCTCGCCGCCTGGCCGGGATTGACGCAATAGCGTTCGACCTCGCGCGTCGCGAACCCCTCCGCCTCGCCCTCGGCCTCGACGAAATGGCGGATCGCCTGTTCGCGGGTCCAGCGCATATGGTGAAGCCCGGTATCGACCACGCAGCGATTGGCGCGGAACAGCAGGAACTTCAGATAGCCCAGCTGCCCCAGCGGATCGTCGTCATACATGCCGATCTCGTCCGCCAGCTGCTCGGCATAGAGCGCCCAGCCCTCGCCATAGCCCGAAAAACCGTTGATCTTGCGGATCAGCGGCAGCCGCGTGTTGGACAGCGCCAGCCCGCCCTCCATCTGATGCCCCGGCAACCCTTCGTGATAGACGGTCGTCGCCAGGCAAAATTTGGGCCAGTCGGCGCTGTCCTTCAGGTTGAAATAGACCAGGCCGGGGCGCGATCCGTCGATGGCGGGCCCCTGCGCAAAGGCCGCCGCCGCGCCCGCCTCGGTCTGCGGGGGCACACGGCGCACCTCGAAGCCATAGGGCGGCATGCGTTCGAACACCTGCGGCAGGCGGGTGCGGATCGCATCCAGCCGCGCGTTGCAATAGGCGATGGCGGCGCGCTTACCCTCGTCGGTATTGGGATAGAGCTGGTCGGGATTCTTGTAGAGCGCGGCCATGCGCTGCCCCACCGTGCCCTTGGTGAAGCCCTGCTTCTTCAGCAGCGCGTCGAGCCGGGCGGACAGCATCGCCGCCTGGTCGCGGCCGAAGCGATGGACCTCGTCGGGCGAGAAGCTGGTCGTCGTATTGGCCTTGAGCGCGACCGGATAATAGGCCGCCCCCTCGCGCAGTTTCCACACGCCCGCATCATGCGTCGCCTTGGCCCGCAACGCCTTGGCATAGGCGAGCTGGCGATCCAGCGCGGGCAGCACCTCCGCCTCATAGATTTTCGCGGCCGCCTGCGCATGGCGGTCGCCCAGCCCCTTGTCGGCGGCGCGGCGCGCAAGCGACCGGACGACCAGCGCCTCGCTGGCGGGCTGGCGGGTCTTGCCCATCTGTTCGATCGCGAGGTCGAGGATGAAGTCGGGCGGCACCACCCCCTGCCCCGCATCGTGGCGCATCCGGTCGGTGTGCGCGTCCATCTGCTGCCCGAAGGCGCGCAGCCGCATCAGATAGGCATCGGCATCGCCCGCATTGGCGATCTTGTGCTTGGTGTCGAGAAAGTCGGGGACCGACTGATAGGCGCCCGACAGCTGCGACACGACATAGGGGCTGGGCCCATAGGAATAGCCGCCGAAATCGAACGCCTGCACCGCTTCGGCCGAGCGCCGGGTGTAGAGGACCGATTCCAGGTCGATCCGCTCCTCGGGCGACAGGGTGGTGGGGTCGATCGCCTGGAGCCGGGCCAGATCGGCCTTGGTCGCCGCCTTCGCCGCCGCGATCCCGGCGGGGGACTGGTCGGACAGACGCCCCCGCAGATCGGCATTGGCGCCGGTGTCTAGGCCGAGGCTGGTCGCTCCCTCGGGACTGCGGCGAAGCTGTTCCTGGACCAGCGTGTCGAACAGCGCGGTCAGGCGGGCGGATGCGCTGGTCTGGGCCAGAACCCCCTCGCTGCCCGCCGCCACGGCCAGCGCCGCCGTGCCCCCCAGGAAATGCCGCCGGTCGATCATGCTTGTCCCCTTTTGGTTTTCGACCGGCAGCGTAACGGGATTTGGCGGGAATTGAAGCGGTTATGGGGCGGGTGTTTGCACATGGGCTTCGACTTCGCTCAGCCTGAACGGCGGTTGGGTGCGGGGCTTTCCCCTACAGCCGTTCAGCCTGAGCGAAGTCGAAGGCCAAGGGAAACCCCCGAAGAAAAAGGGCGGCCCGTCCTGCGACGCGCCGCCCTTCTCCCGCTCAAGGCGTAAAAATCACCCCGCGCGCGTGCCCGACAGCGGGAAGCTGCCGAACGCGCCCGCGCCGACCGATCCGGTCAGCGTGTCGCCATCGGCGGTCGCTTCGCAGTCCAGCGTCATCGGCATGGGCGAGGAGATCGACATCTTCCAGTGGATCGTGTTGCCCGACACGCTCCCCTCGATATCCATCGCCCCCATCTGGCCGCCGCCCGAGCCGGTGAAGCGATCACCCTCGGTGGTGACGGTCAGGGTCATCTCCTGGTCGCCCAGCGGCGACTTGACGGTGCAGTTCCAGGTGCCGTCGATGTCGGCCATATTCGCTCTCCCTTATTGTCCGGCGGCGGGGGCGGGCCCCGCCACATCGGCCGCCTCGACCACCTCGACCGGCAGGCCCAGCGTATCGAGCTGCGGCTTGACCGTCTTGGCATCGCCGACCACGACCCAGATGAATTGCCTGGGGTTCAACGCCGCCTCGATCGACTTGTTCAGCTCGGGCAGCGTCATCGCCTGATACCGCCGGGTGATCGTCGCATAATAATCGTCGGGACGGCGGAACAGGTCGTTGGCCTGCATCGCCGACAGCACCGCGCCCGACGTCTCGAAGCTGCCCGACAGCGATCGGATCGCCCCGGTGATCGCGCGGTCGAACTCCATCTGGTCCATCGGCTTGGTGGTCAGGAATTCGGTGACGTCGGTGCGCAGCGCGTCGATCGACGGGCCGGTCTTGTCCGCCTGCACCGGCGCCGACATGATATAGGGCGCCGCGAATTCCGAGGTCTGGAACCCGCCGCGCACGCCATAGGACCAGTGCTTGTTCTCGCGGATATCGGTGTTGATCCGGCTGAGAAAGCTGCCGCCCAGCGCGTCGTTGGCGGTGTTCTGCACCAGCAGATTGTCGATGCCCTTCAGCCCCGTCGGCGCGCCCGCCAGGATCATCGACTGCGGGCTGTCGGGCCGGTTGACCAGCACGATCCTGGGCGCCGAGGGTTGCCCCGCGGCGAAGTTCTTGACCCCCGCCGCGCCCGTGCCGCGCCAGTCGCCCAGCACCCGGTCGAGCGCCGCCTTCACCTCGGCCAGCGGACGGTCGGAGGTGACGAAGATCTTCGCCTTGTCGGGCCGCAGCCACGCCTGTTGGAACGCAATCAGGTCGGCGCGGGTCAGCGCCGCCACCGCCCGCGGATCGCCCGCGCCCTGCGCCTTGGCATAGGGGCTGGTCGGCCCATAGACGAGCGGCGGCAGGACACGGCTCGCCAGCCCCTGCGGGCTGGTCAGTTCCTGCTTGATGCCCGCCAGCGTCTGCGCCTTGACCCGCGCCAGTTCGGCATCGGGGAAGGCGGGGTTGCGGACGATATCGGCATAGAGGTCGAGCGCGGGCGCCAGATTGGCGCTCGGCACGTCGAGGCCGACGACCGTGCGGTCGTTCGATGCGCTCGACCCGATCGAGGCGCCCAGCCGCTCCTGCTCCTCGGCGATCGCGATCGTGTTGCGGTGGGTGGTGCCCTCGTCCAGCATCGACTGGACCAGGCGCTGCGTCCCCAGCTTGCCGGGCACGTCGGCGGCGATCCCGGCGTCGAACGACATCGCGATCTGCGTCACCGGCACGGCGGTCCGCTGCGCGTAGATCAGCTCGATCCCGTTCGCCAGGCGGCTGCGCTCGACCGCCGGGAAGCTCAGCGGCTTGACCTCGCCGACCTCGGGCAGGCTGCCGCGCGTCCCCTTGACCGGCTGGTCGGGCGCGGCGGGCACATCGGCGCGCGGCGGCACCTTAGCCTCCTCATAGGCATCGCGCGCGCCGGGCACGACGGTCAGCGTATAGGCCGGGCGCGACAGCCATTTGTCGGCCGCCGCCTTGACGGTCGCGGGCGTCTGCGCCGCGATCGCCAGCAACTGCTTCTTATATTTGCCCGGATCGTTCGAGTAGAGCGCCCCCTCGGCCAGCGCCACCGCCTTGCCGCCGAAGCCGCCGACCGATTCCAGCCCCTCGACACGGCCCGACACGAACCGGGTCACCGCGCGCCGCACCTCGTCGGCGGTCGGGCCGTTCTTCAGGAAGTCGGCCAGGATCTCCTGCATCCGCTTGTCGACCAGCGCCGGATCGACGCCGGGACGGACGATCGCGGTCATGTTGAACATGCCGACCTGTGCGAAGGGACGGTCGCTGGCCGACACCTGCACCGCCAGCTTCTCCTGCTTGACCAGGATATTGTCGAGCCGCGACGAGGCCAGCCCGCCCAGGATCGACCCCGCGACCACCAGCGGCGCGCTCTCCGGGTCGTTCAGCCCCGGCACCGCCCAGTTGCGGCTGATCATGACCGCCGCCACGCGGTCCTTCATCACCTCGTTGACGGGGGCGGGCAGGGTCGGGATGGCGACGGTCGGCAGGACGCTCTTGGGGCCCGGCTGGATCGCGCCGAAATATTTCTCCACCAACGGCTTGGCGGTGGCGACGTCGATATCGCCCGCCAGCACCAGCACGGCGTTATTGGGGCCGTAATGCTCCCGGAACCAGTCCTTCACCGTGTCGAGCGTCGCGGCGTCGAGATCGGTCATCGAGCCGATGGTGGTATGGGCATAGGGATGGCCCGCGGGGAACAGCCCCTCCAGGATCTTGTACTGGGTCAGGCCATAAGGCTGGTTGTCGCCCTGGCGCTTCTCGTTCTGGACGACGCCGCGCTGCTCGTCGAGCACGCTCTGCGTCACCGCGCCGAGCAGATAGCCCATGCGGTCCGATTCCAGGAACAGCGCGCGGTCGAGCGCGGCGGTCGGCACCGTCTCGAAATAATTGGTCCGGTCGAAATAGGTGGTGCCGTTATAGTCGGTCGCGCCCACCGACTTGAGCGGCGCGAAGAAATCGCCCGGCGCATTCTCCGACCCGTTGAACATCAGATGCTCGAACAGATGCGCGAACCCGGTCTTGCCCTTGGGCTCGTGCTTCGAGCCGACGTCGTACCACACGCTGACCGCGACGACGGGCGCCTTGCGGTCGGTATGGACGACGACGCGCAGGCCGTTCTTCAGGGTGAAGGTCTGATAGGGGATGTCGACCGCCTTCACGAGGGTCGATACGGGCGCGGGCTTCGCGGTGGCGACGGCCTTGACCGCGGTCTGTGCAGAAACGGCCTGGCCCGGCAGGACGAACGCGAGGGCGGCGGCGCCGGTCAGCGCCACGGACTTGATACGCATGATCTTTTGAGTCTCCCCACTCAGTAAGGGGTCGAGCATAGCGGGCGCGCGACGGACCGCAATCCCGGTCCGACACAGCGATTTCACCGCATCCCGCTTGCCACCCTTTCGCAATCGAAACGGCCATCCCATCTTGCGGACAGCATCATGCGCCCACCCCTTGTGTTGCCAATTTGCAACACCATCTGACCTGGAAAGCGACAGGAACCCCAGATGAACCTCAAAAAATTCACCGACCGCGCAAAAGGCTTTCTGCAAGCCGCGCAGACCGTGGCGATCCGCAACAGCCATCAGCGTATCGCCCCCGAACATCTCCTCAAGGCGCTGATCGAGGACGATCAGGGCATGGCCGCCGGTCTGATCCAGGCGGCGGGCGGCGACGCCAAGCGCGTCGAGCGCGAGACCGACGCCGCGCTCGGCCGTATCCCGGCCGTCTCCGGCTCGGGGGCGCAGTCGTCGCCCGGCCTCGACAATGACCTGGTGCGCGTGCTCGACCAGGCCGAGCAGGTCGCGCAAAAGGCGGGCGACAGCTTCGTCACCGTCGAGCGGCTGCTGCTCGCTCTCGCCCTTGCCTCCACCACGGCGGCGGGCAAGGCGCTGGCGGCGGGCGGGGTCAATCCGCAGGCACTCAACGGCGCGATCGAACAGCTGCGCCAGGGCCGCACCGCCGACACGGCGGGGGCGGAGGATCGCTATGACGCGCTGAAGAAATTCGCCCGGGACCTGACGCAAGTGGCGCGCGACGGCAAGCTCGATCCCGTGATCGGCCGCGACGAGGAAATCCGCCGCACCATCCAGATCCTCGCCCGCCGGACCAAGAACAACCCCGCGCTGATCGGCGAACCCGGCGTCGGCAAGACCGCGATCGCGGAAGGGCTGGCGCTGCGCATCGCGAACGGCGACGTGCCCGACACGCTGAAGGACCGCAAGCTGATGGCGCTCGACATGGGCGCGCTGATCGCGGGCGCCAAATATCGCGGCGAGTTCGAGGAGCGGCTGAAGGGCGTGCTCGACGAGGTGAAGGCCGCCGAGGGCGACATCATCCTGTTCATCGACGAGATGCACACGCTGATCGGGGCGGGCAAGGGCGACGGGGCGATGGACGCCTCCAACCTGCTCAAGCCCGCTTTGGCGCGGGGCGAGCTGCACTGTGTCGGCGCGACCACGCTCGACGAATATCGCAAATATGTCGAGAAGGACCCCGCGCTCCAGCGGCGGTTCCAGCCGGTCTTTGTCGGCGAGCCCACGGTCGAGGACACCATCTCGATCCTGCGCGGCCTGAAGGAGAAATACGAACTCCATCACGGCGTGCGCATCACCGACGGCGCGCTGGTGGCGGCGGCGACGCTGTCCAACCGCTACATCACCGACCGCTTCCTGCCCGACAAGGCGATCGACCTGATGGACGAGGCCGCCAGCCGCATCCGCATGGAGGTGGAGTCCAAGCCCGAGGAGATCGAGACGCTCGACCGCCGCATCCTGCGCCTGAAGATCGAGCGCGAGGGGCTGCGCCGCGAAAGCGACGCCGCCAGCATCGACCGGCTCGGCCATCTGGAGGAGGAACTCGCCAATCTGGAGGAACAGTCGCACGCACTGACCCAGCGCTGGCAGGCGGAGAAGGACAAGATCGCGGGCGAGGCGAAGCTGAAGGAACAGCTCGACCAGGCACGGATCGAACTCGATCAGGCGCAGCGTAGCGGTGACCTCGCGCGGGCGGGCGAGCTGTCCTATGGCCGCATCCCGCAGCTGGAGAAGCAACTCGCCGAGGCGCAGTCCGCGACCGAAGGCGCGATGCTGCGCGAGGAAGTCACCGCCGACGATATCGCGGGCGTGGTCAGCCGCTGGACCGGGGTGCCGGTCGACCGGATGATGCAGGGCGAACGCGAGAAGCTGCTCCGTATGGAGGAGGTGATCGGTGCGCGCGTGATCGGCCAGGAGGATGCGGTCCGCGCCGTCTCCACCGCCGTCCGCCGGGCACGCGCCGGGCTACAGGACCCCAACCGGCCGCTGGGCAGCTTCCTGTTCCTGGGGCCCACGGGCGTCGGCAAGACCGAGCTGACCAAGGCGCTGGCCGAATTCCTGTTCGACGATCCCTCCGCGATGGTGCGCCTCGACATGAGCGAGTTCATGGAGAAGCACAGCGTCGCACGGCTGATCGGCGCCCCTCCCGGCTATGTCGGCTATGAGGAAGGCGGCGTGCTGACCGAGGCGGTGCGGCGGCGGCCCTATCAGGTCGTGCTGTTCGACGAGGTGGAGAAGGCGCATGGCGACGTGTTCAACGTGCTGCTCCAGGTGCTGGACGACGGTCGCCTGACCGATGGCCAGGGGCGGACGGTCGACTTCTCGAACACGCTGATCATCCTGACCTCGAACCTGGGCAGCCAGTATCTGGCCAATGTCGAGGACGGGCAGAGCGTCGAGAGCGTCGAGCCGCAGGTGATGGAGATCGTCCGCGCGCATTTCCGTCCGGAATTCCTCAACCGGCTGGACGAGATCATCCTGTTCCACCGGCTGGGCCAGAGCCATATGGGCCCGATCGTCGACATTCAGGTCGGCCGCGTCGCCAAATTGCTAGCGGATCGCAAGATCACCCTGCACCTGACCGACGCCGCGCGCGAATGGCTGGGCCGGGTGGGCTACGACCCCGTCTATGGCGCACGCCCCTTGCGCCGCGCGGTCCAGCGGCACCTCCAGGACCCGCTGGCCGAGGAAATCCTGCGCGGGCATGTGAAGGACGGCGCGACCGTCACCGTGGATGAAGGCGACGGGAAGCTGGCGTTGTCGGTGGGGTGATTTCTCCACAAAAAAAGGGGCGGTGGCAAATGCCACCGCCCCCAGTTGTGATCCATATGGGATCTTAGAAGGTGACGCGTGCCGTCACCGAGAACAGGCGACCCAGCGCGTCGTAGGTCGACGGATAGGTGTTGCCGCTATTGTAGCTGGTCGAGCCGATCGACGAACCGACGAACGGCGGCTTGCGATCGAACAGGTTGCGCACTGCGAACAGCAGCGAGAACCGGTCGGTCGCCTGGAAGCGCGTCGTCAGGTCGAAATAATGATAGGCGCCGATACGCTGGAACGCGGCGACCGGGGCACCGCCCGATTCAATGTCGGACGCCAGCGCCAGCGGCTCATACTTGGCCGGGGCCAGGTAACGCCACAGGACCGACAGATCGACCTTGCCCACCGACAGCGTGGTCCGCTGGTTGAACGAGAACTCGGGCTGGATCGAGCCGCAATTCACCGAATAATAGCTGGTGCACTCGCGGTAGATCGAGCTCGGGGTCGCCTGGAACTTCGAACGGCTGGTCCAGTTGCCGTTGAAGGCCAAGGCCAACTTGCCGAAGCCCAGATCGTGACGATAATTCGCCGCCACGTCGATACCGTCGGTCAGCAGCTGGCCGAGATTGGCCAGCGGCGTGGGCAGACCAGGGGTCGACGCCGAGCTGCCGTCGAGCCCGCCGGTCAGCGGATTGCGACGGATGCCGGTGCACGCCGTGCTGGTTGCGCTGGCAGCGGACAGATTGCCGAAGCAGCTGTTGATCACGTCGCCTTCGGTCGGCGAGCCGATCGCGTTGGTCACCTTGATGTTGTAATAGTCGACCGTCAGCGAGAAGCCCGACAGGAAGGTCGGCTGGATCACTGCACCCACGGTGAAGGTGGTCGCCTTCTCAACGCCCAGATTGGGGTTGCCGCCGCCGGTGATGTTGATCTGGCCCGACGAACCGTTGGCGATGTTGCCGATCGTCGAAGCCGGTGCGCCCTGCGCCAGGCAGACCGCGCGCAGATTGGCGTTGTTGACCGGCGCGGCGCCCGCGCAGGGGTCGTTGGCCAGGTTGCCCAGCTGGGTGATCGTCGGCGAGAACAGCTCACCGATGTTCGGCGCACGCACCGCGCGGGTGTAAAGGCTGCGCAGCTTGAACGCCGCAACCGGCTCCCAGCTACCGCCGGCCTTCCAGGTCCAGTTGCCGCCCGAACGCGAATAGTCCGAATAGCGGGCACCGGCTTCCAGCGTCAGGCTGCGGAAGAACGGCTTGTCCTCGATCAGCGGCGCGACGACTTCGACGAACCCTTCCTTCACGTCATAGCGGCCGCTGGCGTCGGGCGAAGCCGCACCGTTGCCGAGCACTTCGTCGGGCGTCTGGGTGGCGACGTCCGAGCTCGTGCGCGCGGTATACTTACGATACTCGCCGCCCAGCGCGATGCTGATCGGGGTCGAGGCCAGCGGGCTGGACACGCCGAAATCGCCCGACACGACGCCGCGCAACGTGCCCAGCGTGGTCTGCACCGTGCTGCTGGTGTTGGCGCCGAGGATGAAGGCGAGCTGGTCGGCGGTGATGCTGCCGGCCGGGCCGAACAGGTTGATCGGAACGCAGTTGTTCGACGTGTCGACGCAGCTCGTGGTGCTGGTCGCCAGCGACGCCTGCTGCAGACGCGAGAGCAGGCCGTTGCCCGACTGGCGCTGAACATTCTCGCTCTCGCCATAGGTGCCGAACACGTCATAGCTGAAGTTGCCGAACAGCGCGCCGCGCACGCCAGCGCGGATGTTGAACAGCTGCGTGGTGTATTCGCTGATGCGGGGGCCCGCCTCTACGAAACGACGCGATGCCGCCGTGGTGAAGGTCCGGTAGTTGGGATCGGTCGGGCTGGTCGCGGCGTAATAGGAATTGCACTGCGCCTGGGTCGGAGCCTGGATACCCGCCGTGTTCGGATCGGCATCGACCGCATTCAGACAGAAGGTGTTGCGCGCGGCGGCCGGGATATAGGGGTTGCTGATCGGAATGGTCAGCGCATTGCCGAAGGTCCCCGACGGCGCGATGATCGTCGACACGGTGTTCTTCGAGAACATCGCCTGGCTGTAGAATTCCAGGTGATCCGAGACTTCATACTTCGTCGAACCGAAGATGTTGAAGCGCCGGAACGGCGTCTGATAGATGTTGTACGGATTGAAGTTGAACGAGTTGTACGTCGGGACCAGCGCACCCGTGGTCGGGTCGATCTGCTGGGTCACCAAATTCGGCACAGAGAAGCGCCCCGGCACGGTGGTGCCCGAACCGCCTGCCTGACCGGTATAGGAATCGATCGACTGGATGCCGAACGTACGATCGCCCTGATAGACGGGGTCGGTTTCCTGATAACCGATGCTCAGCACCGCATTGCCGCGGCCATCGTCCATGTTGGTGCCGACGGTCAGTTCGGTGCGATAGCTGTGGCCGTCGCCCTTGCCGGTGATCTGGTCGGTGACGGAGAAGTCGACGCCCGAGAAATCGCTGCGCGTGATGAAGTTGATGACGCCTGCGACCGCGTCTGCGCCGTACGTGGTCGACGCGCCGCCGGTCAGGATGTCGGTCCGCTCGATCAGCGCCAGCGGGATGTTGTTGAGGTCGGTCGCGCCGGTGAGATCGGCGGGCGCGATACGCGCGCCGTCGACCAGCACCAGGTTGCGGTTATAGCCCAGGCCGCGAAGGTTGACGAACGAGGCACCGCCATTGCCGTTGTTGACCTGCGAACCCAGCGAAGGAACCGCACCCGGCAGCTCGCGCAGAATCTGCTCGGCGGTGTTCACCTGACGCAGCTGGATTTCTTCCTGGCCAACGACGGTGACGGGGCTGGTGGCGACGATGTTCGGATTGCGGATCAGCGTGCCGGTCACGACGATGTCGCCGCCGGTGTTGGCCGTTGAGGTCGACTCGCTGGTCTGGGTGCCGGGCTCCTGCGCGGCCGTCGGCGCGGCGACCGGGGCATTGCCCGTGGTCTGGGCGAAGGCAGGCATTGCACCGAAGACCGCGGTACCGGCCAGCAGGCTGGTCGCCAGCAACTGGCCCTTGAAGATCTGTTTCATGTCTTACCCCTTTTGAGCGCTCCGTAAGGGGGCAGAGCGCGTTCCTGCGCAGATTGACTCTGCTGCATGGCTTCGTGGGTAAACGGCCTATAAAAGCTTATACAACCGCCATTTACCTTAATTGCCACCTTTTTGCTGCATTGTAGCATAAGTGTCACAGCCACGGTGACCGACCATTGCGGACGAGCGCAAGCCCGGCTCGGCGTGTAACAATAATAGAAACTTGCGTCTTGGCCATTCACAAGGAATACCGTGTCTTAGCCGGTCATTCCCGATCCGGCGGCGCAAAGGGAAATGCGTCATGTCTCCATTCTTGCCTCTCGTCATGGCCCTGCAGGCCGTACCGGCGCCGTCCGCCACCCCGCCCGCCAAAGCTGATGCGGAAAAGGTGATCTGCAAGCGGATCGTCGAGACTGGTTCCTTCATAAGGGCGCACAAGACGTGTGCGACGCGTGCCCAATGGGCGCGCAGCAGCGAAGCCAACAAGGCCGTCGCGCAGCGCATGGTCGAGGACAATAGTGGACGGCCCACCGGCCAATGACATGGCGGGCGGCGGTGGTCGGGCTCATGTCGGGCATCCTATTGGCACCTTCGGCCGCGACGGCTCAGGTATCGGACGGCGGCACGGTCCGCCAACTGGACCAGCTGAGCCAGTGCAGGGCGATGACCGACGACAAGGAACGGCTGGCTTGTTTTGATCGGGCCAGCGCAGCCATTCTGGCATCGCGGGCGGCCGGCGACCTGATGGTCCTCGACCGCAAGGCCGTGATCGCACGGAAGCAATCGCGGTTCGGGCTGGCGGTACCGACCAGTGAGATGTTCGGGGGCGGCAGAGCCGACGAGGTCACCGACGTCCGACAGTTGGACAGCACCATCAAAACCGCCAGCGCCGCCAAGGCCTATGGCCGCTGGAACCTGGAACTGGCCAATGGTTCGGTCTGGCAGACGGTCGATGCGTTGACCTTTGGCCCCAGCAAGGGCGATGCGATCACCCTGAAGGAAGCGCCACTGGGCGGCTATCGCGCGACGATCGCTGGCGGCCGCTCGATCCTGGTCAAGCGGATCCGCTGACCCCCCTCACCCCATCGGCCCCGTCACCAGCAGCGGGTCGAGCTTGCGTCCGCGCCATTGCAGACTCCAGTGGAGGTGCGGGCCGGTGGCGCGGCCCGTGGCGCCGACCGCGCCGATGGGTTGGCCCTGGCGGACATGGTCGCCGGGGCGGACGTCGATGCGCGACAGATGCAGGAAGGCGCTGTTGAGACCCTGGCCGTGGTCGAGCATCAGCAGATGCCCCTCCAGCGTGAAGGGCGTGTCCGCCGCCAGGATCACGACGCCATCGGCGGGCGCGCGGACGATGGTGCCGGTGGCGGCGGCGATGTCGGTGCCGGAGTGATAGCTGCCCGGCTCGCCGCGATAGATTCGCTGCGCCCCGAACAGGCCGGAGATGCGGCCCCGGACCGGCCATATCAGCGGCTGACGCCAGCCCTCCGCATCGGTGACCTGGGCACGGGCGGCGCGGATCCGGTCGAGCTCGGGCGGGCGCAGCCGCTGGAATTCGGGATCGGGCACGGGATATTTGGGCAGGCGGTCGAGCCGCTCGATCCGCCAGGCGCGCGGCGCGACGGTCAGGCTCTGGCGCCACTGGCGACCGTCCGCCAGCGTCGCGACCAGTTCGGCGGCGGGTCCGGCGTCGCGGTCGAACCCGATCAGGAAGGCCCCGTCCGGCGTGAGCGGCACATCCTGTCCGTCGAGCGTCATCGCGACCGTACCCGCAGGCGCCTGTCCCCGGATCAACCCGCCCTGGCTGAGTTCGCCAGTCCAGCGGAACGCCGAGCGGGCGGCGGCGGGCACCGCGACGGTCTGCGCGGGGAGCGGGGACAGGCCCAGCCCCGCGACCAGCAGCCCCAGCGCGACACCGCCCGCCTTCCTCATTGCGGGGCGAGCACCTGCGCGGTCGCCTGCGCATCGGCATAGGCTTCCTGTCGGCTGGCGCTCCAATATTTCAGCTCCTCGAGCGGGATGCGACGGCCGGTCACTGCGCAGACGACATGGTCGCCCGGCGACAGGACGCGAAAGCCGTTGGCCAGATAATGGAGCCGCGCGGGGCGATCGGTGTTCGACATCAGCATCTTCGTCACTTTCGGGTCAAAGGAGCGTGGGCTGGTCCGGCCGGGATTGATCCGGCCTGGGCTCCCGTTTGGGCTTGTCATAGGTTTTGGGGGCGGGCCGCTCAACCCCGGCCCGGCTACCGTCCCCGTCCACCGCGACATCGACCGTGCCGTCGCGGAAACGCAGCGTCAGCGTGTCCGCCGCGCGCGCCGCCTCGGCCGAGGACAAGGTCTCGCCGCCGGGCCGCGCGGTGATCCGGGCATAGCCGCGCTCCAGGATGCGATCGGGGTTCAGCGACTGGACCAGCCGCCAGGTCGCGGCCAGCCGGTCGCGCCCGCGCTCGACCTGGCGCTCGAGGATCGCCGGGCGCAGCGCCGCGCCCGCCCGGTCCAGCCCGCCGCGCGCCAGCGTCACCCGCCGCTCCAGCCCGCGATCGAGCCGCGCCCCCGCCTCGTCGGCGCGCTGGCGCTGGGGCCCCAGCAACTGGTCGCGCTTGGGCAGAAGCCGCGCCATGGCGTCCAGCCGCTCGCGCCCGCGCTCGACATAGCGGCGCGCACAGCGTTCGGTCCGCTGGCGGTGGCTGGCCACGGTCAGGCGCAGGTCGGCCAGCACCGGCACCGCGATCTCGGCCGCCGCCGTGGGGGTCGGCGCGCGCAGGTCGGCGGCATAGTCGCACAGCGTCGTGTCGGTCTCATGCCCCACCGCCGAGATGATCGGGATGGTGCAGTCGGCGACCGCGCGGACGACTATCTCCTCGTTGAACGACCAAAGATCCTCGATCGAGCCACCGCCGCGCGCGACGATCACCAGGTCGGGGCGCGGCACCGAGCCGCCGGGCTGGATCGCGTCGAAGCCCCGGATCGCGGCGGCGACCTCCTCCGCCGAGCCAGCGCCCTGCACCTTGACCGGCCAGACGATCACATGGGTGGGACAGCGATCCTCCAGCCGGTGGAGGATGTCGCGGATCACCGCGCCGGTCGGCGAGGTGACGACCCCAATCACCGGCGGCATGAAGGGCAGCGGCTTTTTCCGCTCGCGCGCGAACAGCCCCTCGCCCGCCAGCTTCGCCTTCAGCTTTTCGAACAGGGCCATCAGCGCGCCCGCGCCCGCCAGCTCCATCCGTTCGACGACGATCTGGTATTTGGACCGGCCGGGGAAGGTGGTCAGGCGGCCGGTGGCGATGACCTCCACCCCGTCCTGCGGCTGGAAGGACAAGCTGTTGGCCGCGCCCTTCCACATGACCGCGTCGATGACGGCATTCTCGTCCTTCAGGCTCATATAGACATGGCCCGAGGTGGCGCGCTTATATCCGGAAATCTCGCCGCGCAGGCGGACATGGCCGAACTCGCCCTCCACCATCCGCTTCAGCTTCAGGCTCAGTTCGCCGACCGACAGCGCGAGCGCGTTGTCGCCGGCGATCTCCTCGGCTACCAGCCTCGAACTTTCGTCATAGGGATAAGGATCGGGCATGAACGTCCTGCTGCTGGGATCGGGGGGCCGCGAACATGCGCTGGCATGGAAGCTGGCCCAGTCGCACGGGTTAGATACGCTCTACGCCGCGCCCGGCAACCCCGGTATCGCCGCGCATGCGACCTGCGTCGGCTTGAACGCGACCGATCACGCCGCCGTGGTGGCGTTCGTGAAGGAACACGCCATCGGTCTGGTCGTGGTCGGGCCCGAGGCGCCGCTGGTCGACGGGCTGGCCGATTCGCTCCGCGCCGAGGGCGTGCCGGTGTTCGGCCCGAGCAAGGCCGCCGCGCAGCTGGAGGGCTCCAAGGGCTTTACCAAGGACCTGTGCCGCCGCGCCGACATCCCGACCGCGGGCTATGTCCGCGTCTCGACCCTCGCCGACGCGCAGGCCGCGCTCGCCACGACCTTCGGCCTGCCCGTCGTCATCAAGGCCGATGGACTGGCGGCGGGCAAGGGCGTGACCGTCGCCTTCACCCGCGCCGAGGCCGATGCCGCGATCGCCGACCTGTTCTCCGTCCCCGGTGCCGAAGTCGTGATCGAGGAATTCCTGGCGGGCGAGGAGGCCAGCCTGTTCGTCCTGACCGATGGCGAGGCGCTGCTTCCCTTCGGCTCGGCGCAGGATCACAAGCGCGTCGGCGACGGCGATACCGGCCCCAATACCGGCGGCATGGGCGCCTATAGCCCCGCGCGCGTCCTGACCCCGGAGCTGGAACGCCAGGCGATCGACCGGATCGTCCGCCCCACCGTGGATACGCTGCGCGCCGAAGGGACGCCCTTTTCGGGCGTGCTCTATGCCGGGCTGATGCTGACCGAGCAGGGGCCCAAGCTGATCGAATATAATGCCCGCTTCGGCGACCCCGAATGCCAGGTGCTGATGCTGCGCTTCCAGGGCGATCTGCTGGCGGTGATGCTGGCGGTGGCCGAGGGGCGGCTGGCCGAGCTGCCCGCGCCCGCCTTCTCGGACGATCCGGCACTGACCGTGGTGATGGCGGCATCGGGCTATCCCGGCACGCCCAGCGCGGGCGGGAGCATCGATGCGATCGACGCCGCCGAGGCGACCGGCGCGGTCGTGTTCCAGGCGGGCACCCGGATGGACGGCGAGCAGCTGGTCGCCAGCGGCGGCCGCGTGCTGGCCGTCACCGCCAGCGCCGCCACCGTGGGCCAGGCGCAGGCCGCGGCCTATCGTGCGGTCGACGCGATCCGCTTCCCCGACGGCTTCTGCCGCCGCGACATCGGCTGGCGCGAGGTCGCACGGGAGGCCGATGCGCAGGGAACCGAGGCCAGAGCCTGACGATTGGGCTCGCGATCGGGGCGATGGGACAATAGGGTAAGGCCATGAACGAGACTTCTGCGACGGCGCAAAGCCTGATCCCTGATGGCGTGGCGACCATCACCACCATCCATTTCGCCCTGATCGCGCTGGTCGCGGTGGCGGCGATCGCGGTCATCCTGATCGGGATGCGGCTCAAGCATCGCCGGAACAAGGCCACCCGCCAGGTCGAGGACAATGCCGAGGAAGCGGGCGTCGCGCTCCGCCAGCCCGACAGCGCCCCGATCCGCGAAGCCGCGCTGACGCAGCCCCGGCCCGTTCCGGAGCCCCAGCCCGTTCCGGAACCCGCACCAGCGCCTGCCCCCGCTCCGGCTCCGGCCGCCCCGCCGCCGCCCCCGGTCATGCCCGCCCCGGCGGCACCCGAGGAATCGCCGGTGGCGGACGAGCCGCTGAACGCCGAGCCGGTCGCCGCGGCCGCCCCGCTGGCCGCCAGCCCCGCCGCCGAGGCTGCTCCGCAACCTGCTCCGGCCCAGGCCGGGCGGCCCGAAGATCAGCCGATCACGCTGCTCAAGGGCCTGGGGCCCAAGCTGACCCAGAAGCTGGCCGAACATGGCATCACCACGGTCGGCGACATGGCGGGGCTGAGCGAGGCGCAGGCCCAGTCGCTCGACGCGCAACTGGGACCGTTTTCGGGCCGGATGGCACGCGACCGCTGGCTGGAACAGGCGCGGCTGCTGGCGGCGGGCGACCGGGCAGGCTTCGAGGCGGTGTTCGGCAGGCTCTGACGGAACGGGGGCTTTCCCGGTCGGTTGAGGCGCGATGACGACACTCGATCCCGCCACCACCGCGCTCATCCTCATCGACCTGCAACGGGGCATCGCCCCGCGCGCCGGTGGCCCCCGGTCCGGTGACGAGGTCGTGGCGACCGCCAAGGCGCTTGCCGCCCGCTTCCGCGCGGCAGGTGCGCCGGTCGTGCTGGTCCATGTCGGCTTCACGCCCGAGACGATGCCCAGCCAGACGGTCGACCGCCCCAGCCTGCCGCCCGAGGGCACCCCGCCCGACTTCAGCGAACTGGTCCCCGGCCTGGTCGAGCCCGGCGACATCGTCGTGCTCAAGCATCACTGGGGGGCCTTCACCGGCACCGACCTGGACCTGCAACTGCGGCGGCGCGGGGTACGGACGGTGGTGATCGCGGGCATCTCCACCAATATGGGCGTCGAATCGACCGCGCGTTCGGCGTGGGAGCTGTCCTATGACGTGGTCATCGCCGAAGATGCCTGCGCGTCGCGATCGAGCGAACTCCACGCCTTTGCGGTCGATCATATCCTGCCGCTGATCGCGCGCGTGGTGGCGTCCGGGGATATTCGGTTGGAAGGTTGAGTCTCGCCATCGGTCCTGCCCAGGGACGGATCGCCATTCCGCGATGCCTTTTCTTCCCTCGCCCCTCGCAGAGGGGAGAGGGTTGCGCAGACTTGGTCTTTGCGAGAGCAAAGGCCTAGTCGGAGCTGGGTGAGGGGTGGGCGCTCGCTCCGCGAGCGCGCGAGCCTTCCGGGCTCGCTCAACCCCTCACCCAAGCTACGCTAGCCAGCAGGCTGGCAAGCTTCGCTAACCCTCTCCCCTGTCCAGGGGAGAGGGCAAGAAGAAGCAATGCTGAATGTCGATCGGCCATGACCTTTCGGTCAAGACGGGTGGGGGGAACGGCGTGGAATTCCTGTTCGAGATCCTGATTCAATATGGCGGCGAAATCCTGATCCAGCTGCTGATCGAGACGGCTGCGGAGATCGGGCTGCACAGCATAAGCGAGACCTTCAGCAAGCCGAAGAACCCGGTCATTACCACCATCGGCTTCGCCCTTTGGGGCCTGGCGGCAGGCGGGCTGAGCCTGTTGCTGTTCCCATCCTCGCCCATCACCAACCCGGACTGGCGCCGGATCAATGTGATCGTGACGCCGTTCGTCGTGGGCGGCGTCATGGCGGTGATCGGCAGCCTCCGGCGGCGCAAGGGACTGTCCCTGATCCACCTGGACCGCTTCGGCTATGCGTATGTATTCGCGCTCGTCATGGCGCTGGTCCGGTTCCACTGGGCCGGATAGGCGGGTCTTCGCGTCGCGGAGCCGCCCTGGCGGGCTATCGGTCTGCTACGCTTCGCTGACCAGCAGCTTGTCGATCCGCCGTCCGTCCAGGTCCACGACCTCGAAGCGCCAGCCCTGCTCGACGAAGCTCTCGCCTTCGGTCGGCAGGTGGCGGAACACCGCCAGCGCCAGGCCCGCCACGGTCGCATAGTCGCGGTCGTCGGGCAGGTCGATGCCCAGCCGGTCGGCCAGCGCGTCCGCCGCCATGGTGCCTGCGACCAGCAGCGAGCCGTCGTCGCGCTCGACCACCGAGGGAGCCTCGCCGGGATCGGCGTCCGAGGCGAACTCGCCCGCGATCGCCGCCAGCAGGTCGGCCGGGGTTACGATCCCCTCGAAATGGCCGTACTCGTCATGGATCAGCGCCATCGGCACCTCGGCCTGACGCAGCGCCAGAAGCACGTCCATCGCGTCGATCCGGTCGATGACGACGGGAGCCTTGCGCATCAGCTGCTTGAGGTCGAGCGGCTCGCCCCGGAACAGCGCCATCGCGATGTCGCGCGCCTGCACCACCCCGACCACCGCGTCGATCGAGCCCTCCCCCACCGGCAGGCGGGTGCGCGGGCTTTCGAGCAGCTTGGCGCGGATCGCGGCATCGTCCAGCGTGCAGTCCAGCCAGTCGATCTCGGTACGCGGCGTCATCACCTCACGCACCGGCCGGTCGGCCAGCCGTACCACGCCCGAGATGATCGAGCGTTCATGCTCCTCGATCACGCCCGACTTGGACGCCTCGGCGACGATCAGGTGCAGCTCCTCGGCGGTCACCTGATCCTCATTGTCGCGGTTCAGGCCCAGCAGCTTGAAGATCACCCCGCTGGTCGAATCGAGGATCCAGACGATGGGCGCGGTGCCGACCGCCAGCCAGCGCATCGGCACGGCGACGAAGGCGGCGATCGGCTCGGGCTTGCGCAGCGCGAACTGCTTGGGCACCAGCTCGCCCAGGATCAGCGAGGCATAGGTGGTCAGCCCGATGACCAGCGCGAAGCCCAGCGTCGCGGCGGTCGAGGGCGCGATGCCCAGCGTCTCCAGCCGCGCGGCGGTCGGCGTGCCCAGACTGGCGCCCGAATAGGCACCCGCGATGATGCCGGTCAGGGTGATGCCGATCTGGACGGTCGACAGGAACTTGCCCGGATCGGCGGCCAGCGTCAGCGCGGCCTGCGCGCCCTTGCGACCGCTCCTCGCCATCGCCTCCAGCCGGGCGCGGCGCGACGACACGATCGCCAGCTCGCTCATCGCGAACGCCCCGTTCAACGCGACAAGCGCGAGGATGATGAGGACGTCGATCCACGGAAAGGGGGGCAGCGGTGCCATCGGTACAGGGTGCTCATAGCGGGACGGGAGGGCCTTCGACAACTCCCGTCGTCATGTTCCGTTCAGATCGCTTGCGGAACAAGCGCTACCGGGTCCGCGTTTCCGGGGGTGAGACGCGACAATCTAACAAGGGTTATGCGCATGAAGACGTCCGCAAAGTTCCTGTCCATGGCCGCAATGTCGGCGGTGCTCGCCACCTCGGCCTGCACGACCGATCCCGAAACCGGACAGCAGCGCCTGTCCAAGGCCGCGATCGGCGGCATCGGCGGCGCGGTCGGCGGCTATCTGCTCGGCGATCTGGTCGGCGGTCGGCGCGACCGGACCGAGAAGATCCTGGGCGCCGGCATCGGCGGCCTCGCCGGGGCCGGGATCGGCGCCTATATGGACAAGCAGGAGCGCGACCTGCGCGCGCGGACCGCGGGCACCGACGTGCAGGTGGTGCGCCAGGGCGACGACCTGCTGCTGAACCTGCCCTCGGGCATCACCTTCGCCTATAACTCGTCGCAGGTGCAGCCGCAGTTCCGCCAGACGCTGGACCAGGTCGCCGACATCCTGTCGCAGTATAAGCAGACCTATATCGACGTGTACGGCCACACCGATTCGACCGGCAGCGATGCCTATAACCAGCGCCTGTCCGAACAGCGCGCGGTCTCGGTCGCGGATTATCTCGCCTCGCGCGGGGTGCAGCCCGCCCGCATCGGCACGCGCGGCTTCGGCAAGTCGCAGCCGATCGCCTCGAACGACACCGAGGAAGGCCGCGCCGCCAATCGCCGCGTCGAGATCAAGATCGTTCCGATCCGCGAGGGCGACCTGCGCTGATCGAGTCGAGATTCGCGAACATGGCAAAGGGCTCGGACGGGATACCGTCCGGGCCTTTTTTCATGGGCGGCCCGCACGCCCTCGCCTATGATATGCCCTGGTGATCGAAGGGGCGAAGGTCATGGAGGCACAAGCGGGCAAGACGGGATGGCGGGCCTCCAGATGGGCGTCGCCCCTGCTGACGGGACTGTTCACCTACGTCGTGCTGATGATCCTCAACGCGTGGCATGTCGGTGTGAATTCGGCATGGCGCACTGTGCTTGTCTGCGGGTCAAGCGGTGCTCTGGCGAGCTATCTGGTGGGCCGCCTCCGGAAGCGCGCGGGACCGGACTGACGCGTCGTCATCGCCGGGCCGCGAAGAAATCCCGCAACAGGCCCGCCGCCTCCCCCTCGCCGATCCCGGCATAGATGTCCGGCCGGTGGTGGCAGGTCGGCTGGGCGAAGAAGCGGGGGCCGTGCTCGACCGCCCCGCCCTTAGGATCGCTGGCCGCATAATAGAGTCGCGCGATCCGGGCATGGGCGATGGCCCCCGCGCACATCGCGCAGGGCTCCAGCGTGACCCAGAGGTCGCAATCCTCCAGTCGGTCGCGGCCGAGCTTGGCCGCCGCCGCGCGAATCGCCTGGATCTCGGCATGGGCGGTGGGGTCGTGCAGGCGGCGCGGCGCGTTGGCCCCCGTGGCCAGGATCACGCCATCGCGAATCACCACCGCGCCGACCGGCACCTCTCCGGCCTGCCCCGCCTGGGCAGCGGCGTCGAGCGCGGCGCGCATCGGGGCGGGGAGCGGGAACATGCCCCCTCCCTGCCGCGCGCGGGGAACAGGGGCAAGAGCGGTGCCCCTGCCCCTTATGGCTTATTGCGCGTTGTCGGCAGGCTTTTCGACCTTCACCGTGGGCACCTCGACGGTCTTGGTCTCGGTACCGACCGAGACCTTGGGCCCCTCGGCGCGGAAGGCGGGGGCCTGCACCACCGCCGGACGGGTCTGGTCGATATTGACCCAGCCCATCGCCATGGCCCCGGCGACCAGCAGGAGGATGATGCCGATAAGGACGAGAAAGGCGCGCATGGGTCTGGCTCCATCAGGTTCGTTGCCGTAACAACGCCCCGTTCACCGGGCCGGTTGCACGGGCCCCGATGGGGAATCGGTTGACGCGGACGCCGGTACGGGTTATCCGCGCGGCCTTTCCGGGCATTGCCTGAAACCAGGATAACGATCATGTCGCGCATTTGCGAGCTGACCGGCAAGGGCCGGCAGGTGGGTAACAACGTTTCCCACGCCAACAACAAGACCAAGCGTACGTTCCTGCCGAACCTGCAGAACGTCACGCTGATTTCCGACGCGCTGGAAAAGAGCGTCCGTCTTCGCGTTTCGACCCACGGCCTGCGCTCGGTCGAGCACAATGGCGGCCTCGACAACTGGCTCGTCAAGACCTCGGACGACCAGCTCAGCCTGCGCGCCCGTCGCCTGAAGCGCGACGTCGTGAAGAAGCTGGCCTCGACCCAGACCGAAGCCGCCGCCGCGTAATCGCGCGACGCGACTGCCGAGCTTTCGAAGCCCGCCGCTCCCCGGAGCGGTGGGTTTTCGACGTTTGGCTGGGCATGGGCCAGGTCGGATCGACATTCAGCACTGCTTCTTCTTCCCTCTCCCCTGGACAGGGGAGAGGGTTAGCGAAGCTTGCCAGCCTGCTGGCTAGCGCAGCTTGGGTGAGGGGTTGAGCGAGCC
>NZ_JBEPKL010000033.1:0-47717 GCF_040544655.1 Sphingomonas sp. 1185 | reverse complement strand
CCCGCTTGATCAGGTCAGTCCCATCACACCTTGGGCAACGCATTCCATCCCCCCGTCTCAAATCACAGGAACGGACAAGAATCCACAATGCGGCCGGTGTAAACAGTTCCCCTGCAAGGGGAGGTGGCAGGCCGCAGGCCTGACGGAGGGGTGTCCCGCTCTCGATAGGGCGACACCCCTCCACCAGCTTCGCTGGTCCCCCTCCCCTTGCAGGGGAGGAAGATTTGCCGCACCATTTCGTGGTGATCGACATCTATGAAAGCGCCA
The DNA here is from genome assembly GCF_040544655.1 of Sphingomonas sp. 1185. NCBI lineage: Bacteria > Pseudomonadati > Pseudomonadota > Alphaproteobacteria > Sphingomonadales > Sphingomonadaceae > Sphingomonas > Sphingomonas sp. 1185. The sequence goes on along the minus strand of NZ_JBEPKL010000033.1, from coordinate 47,450 downwards.
TCCAAGCCACGGGACAGTTTGGCGTCGTTTTCGAGCGCGATGATGAAAGCGCATATTTCTACCTGTTGGACATGCGCAAACCCGCAGGGAATGCGATCATCGCTGCATTGGATATTAGCCCTGCGATCCCGATTCGCTCCGATGCTCCTGTGCGGGTGCGGTGGAGTGCGGTTTCTTCCGTTGCAGGCCTTTTCGTGGGCGACGTTCTGACGGCAATCTTCGAAACGCATGGTGATGAACCGAAAGGGCGCTTCGTGATGAACGAGGATTTTCGGCTGTTCTGACCGAACGGGACATTTGCGAGGCAGAGATCGAAGCCACCCCCATCGTGGCCCATCCGCCACAGCCATCGAAAACCGGTGCGATCAGGGGCTGTTTACCCTCTCTCTGTTCCGCTAAACCGCGCGGATCATGCCCCATCTCTATCTCGTCGACGGCTCCGGCTATATCTTCCGCGCCTATCACCGCCTGCCGCCGCTGACCAACAAGCATGGCGAGCCGGTGGGGGCGGTCTATGGCTATACCACCATGCTGTGGAAGCTGGTGGACGAGATCAACGCCGCCGATGGGCCGACCCATATGGCGGTGGTCCTCGATAAGTCGTCCAAGACCTTCCGCAACGACATGTACGACCAGTATAAGGCGCACCGGCCCCCGCCCCCGCCCGATCTGGTCCCCCAGTTTCCGATGATCCGCGACGCCACCCGCGCCTTCTCGCTGCCCTGCATCGAGGAAGCGGGGCTGGAGGCCGACGACCTGATCGCCTGCTATGCCCGCGCCGCGATGGCGCAAGGGTGGCAGGTCACGATCGTCTCGGGCGACAAGGACCTGATGCAGCTGGTCGAGGATGGCAGCCTCGACATGCTCGACACGATGAACAACCGCCGTCTGGGCGAGGCGTATGTCGTCGAGAAGTTCGGCGTCGGCCCCAAGCAGCTGGGCGATGTGCTCGCGCTGATGGGCGACAGCGTCGACAACGTGCCGGGCGTGCCGGGCGTCGGCCCCAAGACCGCCTCCAAGCTGATCGTCGAGCATGGCGACCTGGAATCCGTCCTCGCCGCCGCGCCCGAGATGAAGAAGGGCAAGCTGCGCGACAATCTGATCGAACATGCCGAGAATGCGCGGCTGTCGAAACGGCTGGTCACGCTAGAATGCAACGCGCCGCTGCCGCAGCCGCTGGAGGAGCTGGCGCTGCATCCGACCATCCCGGATGCGCCGCTGCGCGCCTTTCTGGAGCATCATGGCTTCCGCTCGCTGATCGCCAAGATGGGGCAGATCACCGACGACGCCGCGCCCGCGCCTGTCGCCGGAGAGGCCGCTCCGGCCGCGCCGATGGACGATGACGAGCCGTGCAATCTCGACGGCTATACCACGGTGCAGGACCTCGAGACGCTCGACCAGTGGGTCGCGGACGCCCGCCATCAGGGTTTTATCGCGATCGATACCGAGACGAGCTCGACCGACGCGACCCAGGCCGAACTGGTCGGGATCAGCCTGTGCCTGGCGCCCAACAAGGCGTGCTACATCCCGCTGGGGCATGGCGGCACCGACCTGTTGGCCGAAGTGCCGGTGCAGATTCCGGTCGCGGCGGCGCTCGAGCGGATCAAGGCGCTGTGCGAGGACCCGTCGGTCCTGAAGATCGGCCAGAATCTGAAATTCGACATGATCGTGCTGGGCGAACGCGGCATCGCCGTCGCGCCGCATGACGACACGATCGTGCTGAGCTTCGACCTCGACGCCGGGCTGCACGGCCATGGCATGGACGAACTGGCCGCGACGCATCTGTCGCACACCTGCCTCGCCTTCAAGGAGGTGGTCGGCACCGGCAAGAAGCAGCTCGGCTTCCACGAGGTCGATCTCAAGACCGCCACCCGCTACGCCGCCGAGGATGCCGACGTCACGCTGCGGCTGTGGAAGCGCTTCAAGGCGCGGCTCCCCATGGAGCAGGCGACGCGCGTGTACGAGATGGTCGACCGCCCGCTCGTCCCCGTGATCGCGGGCATGGAGCGGCGCGGCATCAAGGTCGATCGCGAGCGCCTGTCGCAGCTCTCGACCGAATTCGCCGGGCAGATCGCCGCGCTGGAGGGTGAAATCCACGCCATGGCGGGCACCCCCTTCACCATCGGCAGCCCCAAGCAGCTGGGCGAGATCCTGTTCGATCGGCTGGGTCTCAAGGGCGGGCGCAAGGGCAAGTCGGGCGTCTATTCGACCGACGTGACCGAACTCGAACGCCTGGCCCGTGACGGCGGCGAGGCGGCGGAGATCGTGCGCAAGATCCTGGAATGGCGCCAGCTATCCAAGCTGAAGAGCACCTATACCGATGCGCTCCAGGCGCAGATCAACCCGAAGACCGGCCGCGTCCACACCAGCTACAGCCTGACCGGCGCGCAGACCGGGCGCCTGTCCTCGACCGAGCCGAACCTCCAGAACATCCCGATTCGCACCGAGGTCGGGCGGCAGCTGCGCGAGGCGTTCATCGCCGAGGACGGCCATGTCCTGATCGCCGCCGACTATTCGCAGATCGAATTGCGCCTCGCCGCGCATATGGCGGACGTCCCGGCGCTGCGCGACGCGTTCGCCAATGGCGACGACATCCACAGCCTGACCGCCAAGGAGCTGTTCGGCGAGGTCAATCGCGACACGCGCGGGCGGGCCAAGACGATCAACTTCGCCATTCTCTACGGCATTTCGCGCTGGGGCCTTGCGGGTCGCCTCGACGTGTCGGCGGACGAGGCGCAAGCCATGATCGACCGCTATTTCGAGCGTTTCCCCGGCATCAACCGCTATATCGCCGAGACGCTGTCGAGCGTGCGCGAGAAGGGCTTCACCGAGACCCTGTTCGGTCGCAAGACGCATTTCCCGCGCATCGCCTCACGCAACCAGGGCGAGCGCCAGGGGGCTGAGCGCGCCGCGATCAACGCGCCGATCCAGGGCACCAGCGCCGACATCATCAAGCGCGCCATGGTCCGCATGGAACCCGCGCTCGCCGCCGCCGGGCTGGGCCATGTGCGGATGCTGCTCCAGGTGCATGACGAACTGGTGTTCGAGGCGCCCGAGGGGGACGCCGAGGCGGCCGGTGCGGTCATCCGCGACGTCATGGCGGGCGCGGCTGAACCGGCGGTGTCGCTGTCGGTGCCGCTGGGCGTCGAGATCGGCTTCGGCAAGAGCTGGGGCGCGGCGCATTGACCTGTCCGCGCCCCCTCGCCCGAAATCGTCGCGGCTGATGGCCGAGAGCAAGGACATCGATACGCTCGCCAAGGGCGGGCGGACCAATATCGCGGGCTTCGCGCTGCGGCTGGCGGCGCGCATCCCCTTTCTGTTCATCGCGGGGCGCATGTACGGCCCCGATCTGGTCGGCCGCTTCGCCATCGCGGTGGTCGTGGTCGAGCTGGCGGCGCTGATCGCGACGCTGGGCATGAAGCGCGGGCTGGCGCAGGCGCTGTCCTCGACCGAGCGGCCGCATGTCCATGTCGTGTGGGACGCGATGGCGCTCGCCTTCCTGGCCTCGGTCCTGGCGAGCGCGGTGCTGTGGACCTTTCCCGAGCTGCTCTATCCCAACAGCGCGATCACCGGGCTGGACCGGTGGCTGCCCTGCATCATCGTCGCCATCGCCTGGTCGGACGTCAGCCTCGCCGCGCTCGCCTATCGCCTGAACGTCAAGGCGACGGTCACCGCGCGCGCGGTGGTCGAGCCCTGGACCATCTCGATCGCGGCCTGGGTCTTTTCCTTCTTCACGATCCGCGACGGCCTGGTCCTGTCCTATGTCGCGTCGATGACGGCGGCGCTGATCGCCAGCCTGGTGCCGTTCCTGCGCAGCTATGGCCTGCCGCATGGCTGGAGCCCGCGCCTCGCCCGCGTCTTCGCGCTCGCCCGCGCCAATGCGCCGCTGGCAGGGGCGGACGCGCTGGAATGGGGGACGCGCAATGTCGACCGATTCATCCTGGGCGTGATGTTCGAGCCGCGCATCGTCGGCATCTATTATATGGCGCAGCAGGTCGCCTCGCTGCCGCAGAAGCTGAAGACCAGCTTCGACCCGATCCTGGGCCCGGTCATCACCCAGAGCCTGGCCAATGGCGACATGGGCGCGATCGCACGGCAGGTGCGGCAGGTGGCGTTCTGGATCATGGCCGCGCAGGGCTGTCTGGCGCTGATGGGATCGATCCCCGGCGAGGGCGTGATGGGCGTGGTCGGCCCGCAATTCGTGTCGGGCACCGCCGCGCTGGCCTTCCTACTGTTCGCCGAGGTGCTGGCCTCGACCGGCGCGGTGTGCGAATCGGCGCTGGTCTATACCGCGCGGCATCGCAACCTGATGATCTCGATCGCGATGCTGGGGGTGCAGATCGGCCTCAGCTTCGCGCTGATCCTGGGCATGCGTGCGCTCGGCTGGCCGCAGACCTGGGCGGCGGCGGGCCCGGCGGTGGCGCTGGCGATGAGCGTGACGATGACCTCGGTCATCAAGGCACGGGTGCTGTCGGGCATCCTGAACGCGCCCGTCTCGCCCTTCCGCTGGCCGCTGCTCTGGGCGGCGGGGGCGGCGATCGTCGTGGGCGGGGCCTTCACGCTGCTGCCCAAGCGGCTGGAATGGGCCGAACTGCTGTTCGGCGAGCCCGCCATCGCGGCGACCTATCTGCTGGTGCTGTGGCGCTGGGCCTTTGGTCCGGCGGACCGCGCGCTGTTCGGCAAGGCGCCGAGCGCGGAGGAAGCCACCTTGCCCCATGCGGGCGGGATCACGCGGTAACGCCCCAACGCCCGTTCAGCCTGAGCGAAGTCGAAGGCCATGGGATGACGCTTCGACTACGCTCAGCGTGAACGGTTGGGCTATGGGTCGGGCATAAGAAGGCCCCTTCCGAACGCTTCGGAAGGGGCCTTTTTCGGATCAATGCCGGAAGTGGCGCATGCCGGTGAACACCATCGCCAGCCCGGCTTCGTCCGCCGCCGCGATCACTTCATCGTCGCGGATCGAGCCGCCCGGCTGGATCACCGCCGTAGCGCCCGCCTCGACCGCCGCGAGCAGGCCGTCGGCGAAGGGGAAGAAGGCGTCCGAGGCGACCGCCGAACCGATGGTGCGCGGCTCGGCCCAGCCCGCCTTGTCGGCGGCGTCCTTGGCCTTCCACGCCGCGATGCGCGCCGATTCCAGGCGGTTCATCTGGCCCGCGCCGACACCGGCGGTCGAGCCGCCCTTGGCATAGACGATCGCGTTGGACTTCACATGCTTGGCAACCGTCCAGGCAAAGCGGCAATCGGCCAGTTCCTGCGCCGTCGGCGCGCGCTTGGTGACGACCTTCAGCATGTCGTCGGTCAGGCGGCCATTGTCGCGGCTCTGGACCAGCAGGCCGCCCGCGATCGACTTCATCATCAGGCCGGGGCGCGACGGGTTGGGCAGTTCGCCCGACAGCAGCAGACGCAGGTTCTTCTTCTTCGCGAAGATCGCGCGCGCCTCCGCGCTCGCGTCGGGCGCCACCACCACCTCGGTGAAGATCCCCGAGATCGCTTCCGCCGTCTCGGCGTCGAGCGGACGGTTGCAGGCGATGATGCCGCCGAACGCCGACACCGTGTCACAGGCGAACGCCGCCTGATACGCCTCGAGCAGCGTCTCGCCGCTTGCCACGCCGCAGGGGTTGGCATGCTTGACGATCACCACGGTCGGCGGGCCGTCGATGAATTCGCTGACCAGCTCCAGCGCGGCATCGGCGTCGTTCAGGTTGTTGTAGCTCAGCGCCTTGCCCTGCAGCTGCTCGGCCTGGGCGATGCCCTGACCGCCCTTTTGCGGCAGATAGAGCGCGGCGACCTGATGCGGGTTCTCGCCATAGCGCAGCGTCTCGGGGTGGCGGGTGAAGGCGAGCGGCAGGGTGGCCGGGAACGCCTCGCCCTGGTCGGCGAAGGCGAACCACTGGGCGATCGCCGAGTCGTAGGCGGCGGTGGCGGCAAAGGCCTTTGCGGCGAGGCGCTGGCGGGTCTTCAGCGTCGAGGCGCCGTCATTCGCGGCGAGTTCGGCCAGGAAATCCGCATAGTCCGCCGGATCGGTCAGGATCGAGACATAGCCATGGTTCTTGGCCGCCGAACGGACCATCGACGGGCCGCCGATATCGATATTCTCGATGATCTCGGGCCGCTCGGCCCCCTTCGCGACCGTCTGCTGGAAGGGGTAGAGGTTGACCACGACCAGATCGATCGCGCCGATGCCATGTTCGGTCATCGCGGCGGCATGCGCGGGATCGTCGCGCACCGCGAGCAGGCCGCCATGGACCATCGGGTGCAGCGTCTTGACCCGACCGTCCATCATCTCGGGGAAGTTCGTCACTTCGGAGATGTCGCGGACCGGCAGGCCCGCATCGCGGATCGCCTTGGCGGTGCCGCCGGTCGAGACGAGATCGACCCCGCGCTCGGCCAGCGCGCGCGCCAGGTCGATGACGCCGGTCTTGTCGGACACCGACAGCAGCGCGCGGCGGACCGGCACGGTGTCGACGGAGGGAGCGGAGGGGAGCGAAACGGCCATCGGGCTGCGGGTCCTACATGCTGGGGAGAGTTTGCGGCCCCGATAGACTCCGATTCGCCGAAGCGCAAAATGTGATTCGGGGTGTGCGCCTTTCCTCCCCTGCAAGGGGAGGGGGACCATGCGCAGCATGGTGGAGGGGTGTCACCGGTTGCGAGAGCAGCTGTCGCTCACCGAGCGGGACACCCCTCCGTCAGGCCTTCGGCCTGCCACCTCCCCTTGCAGGGGAGGAATTTCGTTGTTCGGCTGGGCCCCGGCCTTCGCCGGGGCGGGCGCTCTTCGTGCTGATGCGCTTAGAGCGCCCGCTTGAACGCCCAGCTGACATGCGCGCCACCCGCCGGGGTTTCGCCCGTCACGACCAGCTGCTGCGTCGCGACCGGGCGGCCGGTGCCGTCGATCCACAGCGACTCCTCGATCGCCAGCGTGCCGCCGCGACAGCGGAACTGCCACAGCGCGCCGTCGTCCAGCCGCAGGATCGCCTGCCCGCTCTCGGCGGTGATGACCGCCTCGACCCCGTCGCCCAGATGGAAGCGCAGCGCGAAATGGGTCGATCCGGCCTGGCGCTTGCGCCCCTGCGGCAACAGCGCGTCCTCGCCGCGCAGCTCGCGTCCGTCGCCGGTCAGCAGGAGCTGGCGGCGGTGGAGAAAGCCATAGCGGCGGACATAGCCGTCATGGCTCGCCTCGATCCGGCTGGCCGCGTCCGATTCCTGGCGGCTGAGCTCGACCTCGGCGACGCCGCGGCCCAGCGTGCCGTCGGCATGGATCGCGGTGGAGTTGGAATCGCCCAGGACCAGCGTCGAATGCGCCGCCGTGGTGCGCAGGCCATGCGCGAGGCTGGCGGGTACCTGTGCCACGGTCGCGCCCGCGCCGCCGCAATTGACGACGATCCGCTGCGCCCCGTCCGAAAACTCGAAGGCCAGCGTCGAGGCGCAGCCCCCCTCGATCGCGCGCGCGATGGGCGGGGGCGCGGCGTCCATGACCAGCACGGTCTGCGCCGCCGCCAGTCGCTGATAACCCCAGTCGCCCGCCTGGCGCAGCGGCCGGGTGCGCACGCCCGACGCCTCGATGACGGCGGCGATCTTCTCGGGCGTTTCGGGGCCCGATCCCTGCCAGCTCGACAGCGCGCGGTCGCCATGCATCACGCCGAGCAGCGCCGAGATCATCTTCTGCAACCGCGCCTGGAACGCCTCCGGAAAGGCCAGCCCGCGCGCGTCATAGACCTCGCGCATCATGGTCAGCAGCATGACCGCGTCGAGCTGCACCGCCGGGCTGCGCGCGATGACGCCGCCATCGGCGAACAGGCCGGTGTCGAGCGCGCGGTTCAGCCCCGCCTCGCCGAACGCCTGGCGCGGATCGCCCCCCGCCAGCAGCAGTCCCGCCGCGACGACGCCGCACCAGGCCGCGATCCGCGCGACCCCGGCGGGCGCCTTGTCCGCACCGCGATCCAGATGCCGCGCGCCGCGCGCCAGCGTGTTGAGCACGCGCGAGCGATAGACGAGATCGGTCGACGACAGGATCAGCGGCGCATGCGCGGTCCAGAACAGGATGCGGCGGCCCCACAGATCGGGCCGCCACGCCACCGGATCGACCTTGTCCCCGAACGCGTCGAGCCAGCGCCCCATCAGATATTCGGCGATCGGCGCCCCCTGCGCCCGCGTCGCGACGCTGGACAGGTCGCGCAGCCAGGCAAAGCCGTGCAGATGGTCGGCAAAGCCGCTCGACCAGTCGGGATGCGCGAAATCGATCGATTCGACCCCGCGCTCCTCGCCGCGCCAGTCGAGCACCCCGCCGAGGAGGGCATGACCGCGCTCGATATCGCCCAGGATCGGGTCTTCGGGCACCGCCATCAGCTTGAGCGGATGCCGCCCCTTCAGCCGCAGCGAATGCAGCGGCGTGCGCCAGGTCAGCCGGTGGAGATGCTCGCTCAACCGGTCGGCGAGCGACAGCCCGCCGGTGCCGACACGGACCAGCCGCTTGCCTTCCTCGATGCTGTCGGCAGCCTGCGGGGTGGACCCGCCCTCGATCCCGCTCCGCATCGCGCTCAGCCGCGCAGGGCGGCGATGTTGGCGGCGTACTGGTCCGGACCGCCCCGGAAGGCCGCCGTTCCCGCGACCAGCGCGTCGGCCCCCGCCTCGATACAGCGTTTCGCCCAGGCCGGATCGACGCCGCCATCCACCTCCAGGTCGATGGAGCGGCCCGAATGCTCGATCATCTTGCGGATCGCCGAAATCTTCTTGAGCTGGCTCTCGATGAAGCTCTGGCCGCCGAAACCGGGGTTCACGCTCATGACGAGGACCAGGTCGACCATGTCGATCAGATAATCCAGCATCTTGGCGGGCGTGGCAGGGTTCAGCACGACCCCGGCGCGCTTGCCCAGCCCCTTGATATGCTGGATGGTGCGGTGGATGTGCGGGCCCGCCTCGGGATGGACGGTGATGGTGTCCGCCCCCGCCTCGGCAAAGGCGTCCAGATAGGCGTCGATAGGCGAGATCATCAGATGCACGTCGAACGGCTTGTCCGTATGCGGGCGCAGCGCCTTCACCACCGCCGGGCCGATGGTGATGTTGGGCACGAAATGCCCATCCATCACATCGATATGGATCCAGTCGGCGCCCGCGGCGTCGATGGCCCGGACTTCTTCGCCCAATTTGGCGAAATCGGCGGACAGGATGGAGGGTGCGATACGGACGGGGAGCATGGCATTTGTCCTTAACGTCCTATCGCGCCCAAGTCAGCCTTTGCGTTGCAGCCGCGCGATGAAGAACCCGTCGAGCCGCCCTTCCCTTGCGAGCATCGTCGGCAGGGTGCGGATCGTGCCCTGGTCGGTGATCCCCGGCCATTCGCCCGCGATCGGCGACAGCGCATAATCGGGCCGCTCGGCCAGGAACGCCGCGATCTGCCGCTCGCCCTCCTCGGGCTCCAGCGAGCAGGTGGCATAGACCATCGTCCCGCCGGGTTTCAGCCAGTCGGCGGCGCGGGCCAGGATCACCCGCTGCAACTCCGCCATCTCGGCGATGATCGCGGGGCGGACGCGGTAGAGGACGTCGGGGTGACGGCGGAAGATGCCGCTGGCGCTGCACGGCGCATCGACCAGGATCGCGTCGACCTGCCCCTTCGGGCTCCATTCGCGCAGGTCGGCGGTGACGACCTCGGCCGACTGGCCGGTGCGATCGAGATTCTCGGCCAGGCGGGCGAGTCGCGATTCGGACTGGTCGATCGCGGTGACGGTCCAGCCCGCGCTCGCAAGCTGCAACGTCTTGCCCCCCGGCGCGGCGCACAGGTCGAGCACATGGCCCGGCCCCTGCCCCAGCAGACGGGCGGGAATCGAGGCGGCGAGGTCCTGCACCCACCAGGCGCCTTCGTCGAAGCCCTGCAATTCCATCACCGAATTGCCCGAGGGCAGCCGGACATGGCCGGGGAGCAGGCTGACCCCGCCCAGCTTTTCCGCCCATTCGTCGGTCGCGGACGGATCGGCCAGCGTCAGGTCGAGCGGCGGCGGCGCTGCGATGGCGTGGGCGGCGGCCTCCACCATCTCCTCCCCCCAATTCTCTTCCCAGCGCATCTCGGTCGCGGGCGGCAGCGCGGGGATTTCGGGGAGCAGCACGCCGCTCTTGGTGATGGTGCTGAAGACGCCGTGGACCAGCTTGCGCGGGCCGCCATCGACCAGCGGCAGCACGGTCGCGATCGCGGCGTGCGGCGGCGTGCCCAGCGCCAGCACCTGGACGAGCGCGATGCGCAGCGCGAAACGCGCCTTGGCATCATCGGGCAGCCGCTGCTTCGTCGCCGAGTCGATCAGCGCGTCCAGATCGGGCAGGCGGCGCAGCGTCTCCGCCGCGATGGCATGCGCCAGCCCCCGATCCGGCCCACCCGCCAGCGCACGGGTGGCCGAGGCGAGCGCCGCCTCCAGCGGTTCGCCCCGGCGCAGCACCGCGTCGAGCAGGCGGATGGCGGCGCGGCGGGTGGCGGTGCCCAGCGGTTCAGAGGGGCGCTGCGGTCCCCCGCGCCGGTCGCCGCCCTTGGGCGGCCCGCGACGATCGGGACGGCCGGGGCGCGAAGGCGATTGGGGGGGGCGTGTCACTTGGCAAAACTCCTGTCAGCCCCGACATGGGCTGCAATCATTGCCCCTTAGTCGAAAGGACCGCCCATGGGCCAGCGCCCCGACCATGTGAAGCCGCCCGCCTATCTGTCGCAGAATACTCCGGTGCCGCAGCCCGAGGCCAAGCCCGAGCCGCAGGACGACCCGTTGGGGAAGAATCCGGTGCGCTACGGGGATTGGGAATTGAAGGGGGTGGCGGTCGATTTTTGATCGCCATTTTAAGCCCCTCATCTCCTTAAAGCCCCTCCTCCCGGTAGGGGGGAGGGGTTTGGGGTGGGGGCTCGGCCGCCGGCGATGGTCTCTGTGAGACTCCGAACCCTCCCCCATCCCCTCCCGCCTGCGGGAGGGGAGCGGCTAGAGGCAGAGTTAGCCTACCCAAAACCCCGTTCAGCCTGAGCGAAGTCGAAGGCCACGCCCCCGACCTCACCCAAAAATCACCGGCGCACTAACGTCCCCGCACCCTGCTTGGTGAAGATCTCCAGCAGCATCCCATGCGGCACGCGCCCGTCCAGGATCACCGCGGCGTCCACCCCGGCCTCGACCGCCGAGACGCAGGTCTCCAGCTTGGGGATCATCCCCCCCGAGATCGTCCCGTCGGCGCGCAGCTCCGCGATCCGCGCGGGGTTCAGGTCGGTCATCAGTTCGCCCTGCTTGTCGAGCACACCCGCGACATCGGTCAGCAGGAAGAAGCGCGACGCGCCCAGCCGCGCGGCGATCGCGCCCGCCATGGTGTCGGCGTTGATGTTATAGGTATGGCCGTCCAGCCCGATACCGACCGGCGCGATGACCGGGATGATCCCGTCGGCGCACAGGCTTTCGATCAGGCGCGGGTCGACCGCGACCGGCTCCCCGACAAAGCCCAGATCGACATGCCGTTCGATCCCCTTCAGCGGATCGGCCTCGCGCCCCTGAACCTTCTCGGCGATGACGAGCCCGGCGTCCTTGCCCGAGATGCCGACCGCGCGGCCCCCGGCGGCGGAGATCCAGCTGACGATTTCCTTGTTGATCGATCCCGCCAGCACCATTTCGGCGATCTGCGCGGTTTCCTTGTCGGTCACGCGCAGGCCGTTGACGAACTGCGACTCGACGCCGAGGCGCTTGAGCATCGCGCCGATCTGCGGGCCGCCGCCATGCACGACCACCGGGTTGATGCCGACCGCCTTCAGCAGCACCATATCCTCGGCGAAATCGCGCTGCCGCTCGGGGTCGCCCATGGCGTGGCCGCCATATTTCACCACGAAGGTCTTGCCCGCATAACGCTGGAGATAGGGCAGCGCCTCGGTCAGCGTCTCGGCCTTGGCGAGCAGGGCGGCGTCGGGATCGTGGTTGGTCATGAGCGGCCCTTTATCGCGGGTCGGGAACGGGGAAAACCGGCAATATGGATCAGGCGCGATCGAGCCGCCGTCCCAGGCCGACGAACAGATAGATCAGCGGCGGGACGAGAACGGCTGACAGCGTGACCTTGGCGATCATCTGTCCCACGATCAGCTGGCCGATGGGGAAGGCGCCGTAAAAGGCGATGGTGACGAACAGCAAAGTGTCCACCACCTGGCTGAGCATGCTGGCCACCGCCGCGCGCAGCCAGAGCAGCTTGCTGCCCTCCTTGCCCTTCAGCGCGGCGAAGATGGTGACGTTCAGCGTCTGCGACACGCCATAGGCGACGATGCCGCCCAGCCAGATCCGCCAGGTCGATCCCAGCACCAGCTGGATCGCGTCGCGATTGGCCGGGATCATCTCCGGCGAGGGCGGCAGCATCCAGACGATCCACGACAGGGCGAGCGACACCAGCAGCGGCACGAAGCCCACCCGCACCAGCCGCCCGGCGACCTGCGGCCCGTGGAGCTCGGCCACCGCGCTCGACGTCACGACCAGCAGCAGGAAGGCGAAGATCCCCGCCTCGACCGCCAGCGGCCCCAGCGCGACCTGCTTGTTGCCCAGCACGCCCGCGATACACACCATACCGCCGTAGAAGATCGACAGCGCGAACAGCGAGGGGGAGATCAGGCGCGAGCGGGAAACGGCGTCGGGATGGTCCATCGGCGACTGCTAGCGCGAAATCGCGCCGGGGCAAAGGATTAGGCGAACCCCTTTCCTCCCCTGCAAGGGGAGGTGGCAGGCCGTCGGGCCTGACGGAGGGGTGGCGCGCTATCGAGAGGGGGACACCCCTCCGACGCGCTACGCGCGCCACCTCCCCTTCCAGGAGAGGAACATTCCGTCGCTTGCGCCGCATCCCGCAACACGCTCTATTCCCCACCGAAACGATAATCAGGGGGATCAGATATGCGGTTGGCGAAATGGCTTGGCGGGGTTGCCGCGACGCTGGCGATGATGCCGGGGCTTGCGGCGGCGCAGACCCGTCCCGACCAGAAGGCGTTCTTCGACCTGTACAAGCAGCTGGTCGAGACCAACACCAGCCTGTCGGTCGGCAGCTGTACCCAGGCCTCCGCCCAGATCGCCGACCGGCTGAAGGCCGCCGGCTACAAGGACGCCGACATCACCCTGTTCTCGGTGCCCGAGCATCCCAAGGACGGCGGCATCGTCGCGGTGCTGCCCGGCACCGACAAGCGGCTGAAGCCGATGCTGCTGCTCGGCCATCTCGACGTGGTCGAGGCCAAGCGCGAGGACTGGACCCGCGATCCGTTCAAGCTGATCGAGGAGGACGGCTTCCTCTATGGTCGCGGCACCGTCGACGACAAGGCGATGAGCGCGATCTGGGCCGATACGCTGATCCGCCTGAAGAACACGCCGCCCAAGCGCACGATCAAGATGGCGCTGACCTGTGGCGAGGAGACGACCTTCGCGTTCAACGGCGCGGAATGGCTGGCCAAGAACAAGCCCGATCTGGTCGCGGCGGAGTTCGTGCTGAACGAGGGCGGCGGCGGGCGGCTCGATTCGGACGGCAAGCGCGAGCTGCTGGCGGTGCAGGTCGGCGAGAAGGCGGCGCAGAACTATACCTTCCTGGCGACCAATCCGGGCGGTCACAGCTCGCAGCCGACGCCCGAAAACGCGATCTACGAACTCGCCGACGCGGTGAAGGCGGTGCAGGGTTACGAGTTTCCGATCCAGCTGACCGACACCACCCGCGCCTTCCTGACCGCGACCGCGCAGAAGGTCGGCGGGCCGCTCGGCGATGCGATCACCCGGCTGCTCGCCGATCCGAACGACAAGGCCGCCGACGCCGTCGTCAGCCAGGACAAGGCGCTGCATTCGACGCTGCGCACCACCTGCGTCGCGACGCTCCTTCAGGCGGGTCATGCCGAAAATGCGCTGCCCCAGCGCGCGACCGCCAATATCAACTGTCGCATCTTCCCCGGCGAGACGGTCGAGGGGACACTGGCCAAGCTGAAGGACCTGGCGGGACCGAAGATCACCGTCACCGCCAACCAGCCGGTGCGCCCGACCGCCATCCCGCCCAGGCTGGACCCGAAGATCATCGGCCCGATGAAGACGCTGGCCGCCAAGCACTTCCCCGGCGTGCCGCTGGTCCCGATGATGTCGACCGGGGCGACCGACGGCATCTTCTTCCAGACGATCGGCATCCCCGTCTACGGCGCGCCGGGCATCTTCATCGAGAAGGACATGTCGGGCATTCACGGCCTGAACGAGCGGATCCGGGTCACGTCGCTCTATGACGGGCGGGATTATCTGTACGATCTGGTCCGGGCCTATGCCTATTGAACGCGACATCGCCGCCCGTCTCCGGCGGGCGGCGAGGCCTCAGGGGCTTTAGGCCCGTTTCAGCGGTATCGGCCCGCTCTCAGGCGGGCTGGTGCACCGGCGGCAGGCGCAGGCGCATCGGCTGCGACAGCCAGCCGACGACCATCCGCCGCATCGGCTGCCAGAAGGCGGACAGCGTCAGCAACGCCGAGCCGATGACGAAGGCGGTGAACGCCGCGCCCAGTTCGACCGCCCCGGCGCTGCGGAACAGCGAATAGAGCGCGTAGAGCACATAGACGAGGCTGGAGACGAGCAGCGCCCGCCGGTCGACCGCCAGCGCGATCCCCGCGAACAGCAGATAGAGCGCCAGCACGATCACCGCGACGCCCGCGCCGATCTCTCCGTCGAACACGCCCAGCATCTGGAAGATCGGATGCGCGATCATCGGCGCGGCGGCCAGGTGCAGCCAGAAGGCGACGTCCGCGCGGCGCGTCTCGCGCCTGGGGTCCGACATGTCCCAGCGCATCGCCAGCGCGAACACGCCGATCCCGCAGACCAGCAGGATCGGCCACATCCCCTGCTTGATATCGGGGAACGCCGCCATCAACAGCCCGATCACGACCGCGACCAGTGCCGCCGCCCCCGCAGCCACGGTGATCGGCACCATGAACCGGCGCCAGTGCAGCCACGCCGCCCCGGCCGAAACCAGCCCGACCCCGGACATCGCCAAGGCGCCAGCCGTGCCGTTGATGTTCGACCAGAGGGTTTCGATGAACCCAATCAGCCCACCGGCCACGCCGCCGACAAAGGCGAGCAGCAACAGGATGCTGGGCAAGGCCATCCGCCGCTTGCCCGTGAAATAGAAGGCCAGCATCCACGCCGCCGCCGCGACAAAGGCACCGCCCAGCCCATGGCTGAGGCTGAAGCCGATCTGCCCCAGCGCGGCGAGCAGCAGCGCGATCGCGATCGACACGAAGATGTCGTTGAACCCGGTGAGCAGCCGGAAATGCTCCTCGTCGACGGCCGGTGCGGCATGGACCGTCGCGACGTGCCGTCGCAGCGCCGCCGCCGCATCGGACGAAATCGCCCCCGCCGCCACCGCACCGTCGATGTCGCTTTCGCTGTACATGGACCTTCTCCCCATTGAGAAGCGGAGAGGATCGCTCATGTGTATTATTGTGTCAATACACACTCGACAAGCCCGCGAGTGGGCGCCAGACGGGTGGGCGCGATGATCCCTGCCCTTGAAGGAGCCGTTCCTCGAATGCGTATCGAACCCGCCGACCCCACCAATCCGGCGTCGTCCCGGCTGCTCGACCGGCTTTCCGATACGCTGGAGGCAATAACCGGGGACAGCGGCCGAGCATCCTTCGATCCCCTGGACGTACAGGGTGACGGCGCGTCGTTCGTGCTGGCGTATGACGAGGAGGGAAGGCCGCTCGGCTGTGGCGCGTATCGGCCGCTGGCGGAGGGCGTGGCGGAGCTCAAGCGGATGTTCGCCCTGCCCGGAACCAAGGGTGTCGGCGCGGCCATCCTCGCCTGTCTCGAAACCCGCGCGCGGGCGGACGGATATGGCCAGCTTTGGCTGGAGACGCGACGGGTCAATGAAAGGGCCGTGCGATTCTACGAGAAGAACGGCTATCGGCGCATCCCCAATTTCGGGAAATATGCCGGGCGGCCCGAGGCCGTGTGCTTTGCGAAGATCCTGTCGGAGCCGGTCTCGCCGGGCGGGTAATGGCCTGCCTTACCGGTTCGACCGAACGGACCCGCCGCCCAGGGCGGATCGACATTCAGTATTGCGTCTTCTTCCCCTCTCCCCTGGATAGGGGAGAGGGTTAGCGAAGCTTGCCAGCCTGCTGGCTAGCGCAGCTTGGGTGAGGGGTTGAGCGAGCCTTCGGCTCGCGCGCTACGCGCATCCACCCCTCACCCAGCTCCGACTTAGCCTTTGCTTTCGCAAAGACCAAGTCTGCGCAACCCTCTCCCCTCTGCGAGGGGCGAGGGACGGAAAGGCATCGCTGAATGGCGATCGGCCCTCGCTCTATCTGCCAACCCGCTGAACGCCGCTGCCACGCCCGGTTCAGGATGGGATAGGCAACGTCCCGTCCGTCCGGGAGCGAATGGATGTGAGGGTGTTGCGATGAAGATGCTCAGAACGGGATTGCTGTTCGCACTGGCCGGTGGGGCCATGCTGGCCGCCGGGGCCGCCAATGCGCAAGACTGGCGCTATGACGATTATATGGCGCATCGTGCGGGACGCGGGGCCGAGGTGCATGCGTATCAGGCCGGGCGGGACCAGCGCGCGGCCGACGAGGCGGCCTATTATGGCGATTATCGCGCGGCGGACGCCTATGCCCATGCCGCCGCCGTACGCCGGTCGGAGGCGCGGCGCGATGCACGCTTTGCCCGGCATGAGCGGCATGCCGCGCGTTGGGATTACTGGCATGGCGGCGGCTGGGGCTATTGATCCTGCCGCGCAAACGAAAGGGGCCGGTGCGAGGGTTCGCACCGGCCCCTTTTCGCATGATCGTGGATACGATCAGCCGTCGTAATCGGCACCCAGATTCTGGTTGCGCGGCGGCGCGGCGGCGGTCAGGCGCAGCGCCTCGGCCGAGGCCTGCAGGCTGCCGACGTCATCCGCCTCGTCCTCGTCGTCGATCTGGACGCGCTGCAGGCTGTTGACCACGGCCTCTTCCAGATGGGTCGGGCGAACCGTTTCCTCGGCGATCTCGCGCAGCGCGACGACCGGGTTTTTGTCGCGATCGCGGTCGACGGTCAGATCCGCCCCGCCCGAAATCTGACGGGCCCGCTGCGCCGCGAACAGCACCAGATCGAAACGGTTGGGAATCTTGTCGACGCAATCTTCGACGGTGACGCGCGCCATGCGTGTGTCCTTCGCAAATAATGCTGGGATGAAAGCGGGTCACCTAGCAGCAACGGGCGCACAAGTCAAAAGCCGCCGCGCGTGCAACGCATATGTCGCTTGGCTCGTTACGCTTTCGTCAGGATCACCGGGCCTTTCAGGAGTTCGCCATTTCGTCACCCGCCCCGCCCGAACAGCCCGTCTTTCCGGTCGATGGCCACCGGCTGACCCTGCTCGACACCGGCCCGCGACGGCTGGCGGCGTTGCTGGCGCTGATCGAAGGCGCACGGACCAGCCTGCGCATCCTCTATTATATCTATGCCGACGACGCGACCGGGCGCCGGGTGCGCGATGCGATGATCGCGGCGGCGCAACGCGGGGTGGCGGTGTCGGTGGTGGTCGACGGATTCGGCGCGGGCGCGGATGAGGCGTTCTTCCGGCCGCTGGTCGCAACCGGCGCGCGGCTGTCCCGCTTCGAGCCGCGCTTCGGGCGTCGCTACCTGCTGCGCAACCACCAGAAGCTGGCGCTGGCCGATGCGGAGGGCCCCTCGCCCTCCATCATCATCGGCGGCTTCAATATCGAGGACGATTATTTCGGCACCCCCGCCGAGCAGAGCTGGCGCGACCTGGGGCTGTTGGTCGAGGGACCGGCGGCGGCGCGGATGGCGGGCTATTTCGATGCGCTGTTCGCCTGGACGCAGGATGCCAGGGGGCGGCTGCGCGACCTGAACCGCGCGCTGGCCGATTGGAGCGAGTCGACGGGGGCGCTGCGCTGGCTGATCGGCGGGCCGACGCGACGGCTGTCGCCCTGGGCGCGGACGGTGCGCGACGATATGCGGCGGGGGCGGCGGATCGACGTGATCGCGGCCTATTTCACCCCCAGCCCGACCATATTGCGGCGGCTGGACCGCGCCGGGCGCCGCGATGCCGAGGTGCGGATCGTGACGGCGGGCCAGTCGGACAATGAGGCGACGATCGCGGCGGCGCGCTTCACCTATGCGGGGCTGCTGCGCAAGGGCGTGCGCATCTATGAATATCAGCTCACCAAGCTGCACACCAAATTATATGCGATCGACGATGCGGTGCATATCGGCTCCGCCAATTTCGACATGCGCAGCCTGTTCGTGAATCTGGAGCTGATGCTCCGGATCGAGGACCGCGCCTTTGCCGACCATGTCCGCGCCTATGTCGATGCCGAAATCGCGCGGTCGGAGGCGATCACGCCCGAATGGTACAAGCGGAACACCGGCTGGTTCCAGCGGCTGCGCCAGTTCGCGGCCTATCTGCTGATCGCGGTGATCGATCCGTCGGTATCGCGCGGGCTGAACTTCGGGATCGAGTCGCCCGACGGGGATTAGGACGTCATCCCGGCAAGGGCGGGAATATGGACGACCGTGGCCCCGTCTCATCAAAGGCCTCGGCCGATCAGTCCTTCCAGGCCCAATAAAGCTGCGCCGGGGGCACGTTCCACCATTCCATGTCGTGGTCGATATTGTCCCAGTGCGGGGTCAGGAAGTCCTTCACCTTGGGGCTGAACTGATAGACCAGGAACGCGCCGCCGGGGCGCAGCACGTCGTGCGTGCCCTGGGCGATGGCGGGGCCGACGCCGGGCGGCAGGGTCGAGAAGGGCAGGCCCGACAGGACATAATCGGCATGGTCGAAGCCATGGTCGCGCACGATCTTCTGCACGTCCGCCGCCGAGCCGTTCACCGCGGTAAAGCGCGGATCGATGATGGTGTGGCGCAGATAGTCGCAGAAATCGGCATTGGTATCGATCGCGATCAGCTTCGCATCGGGCGCCATGCGGTCCAGCACCGGGCGGCAGAAGGTGCCGACGCCGGGGCCATATTCGACGAACAGCTTGGTGTTGGCCCAGTCGACGGGGGCCAGCATTTTGCGGATCAGCTTGCCCGACGAGGGGATGATCGAGCCCACCATCACCGGATGCTTCAGAAACTGCTGAAAAAACATCTGGCCGGGCGACGGATAACCCGTGGCTTCGGTGCGGGACTTGCGCGCGGCGGTGGTCGAGCTGGGCATCGAGTTCCTGTCGTTCGTGATCCCCGCGAGGAGGAGACGCGAGGGAAACCCCCTCGTCGCACAGGTGCCGAACGACTTTCAAGCTATTGGGTTGCGCCGGGGCGGTGCATTCCACCGCAAAGCGATGGGGCGAAAGGAGCAGCGGCGATGGATCGGACGGGGCAGATAGCGGTGATCTTCGTGTCGCAGCGGACCGAGACCGACGCGGCGGGCTATGCGGCCGCGGCGGAGGCGATGGATGCGCTTGCCGCGGAGCAGCCGGGTTATTGCGGCGTCGACAGCGTGCGCGGAGCGGACGGGCTGGGGATCACCAGCAGCTGGTGGGCGAACGAGGCGAGCGCGCTGGCCTGGCGGGCGCATCCGGAACATGCGGCGATCCGGGAATATGGGCGGGCGGAGTGGTATTCGCGATACGAGGTCGCCGTGGCCGAGGTGGGGCGGAGTTATGGTTGGGAGCGAGCATAAGGGGTTACCCGCGCCCGGTCCCAAGCACGCCCCTCCCGCAAGCGGGAGGGGCTTTCCCT
The DNA here is from genome assembly GCF_040544655.1 of Sphingomonas sp. 1185. NCBI lineage: Bacteria > Pseudomonadati > Pseudomonadota > Alphaproteobacteria > Sphingomonadales > Sphingomonadaceae > Sphingomonas > Sphingomonas sp. 1185. The sequence goes on along the minus strand of NZ_JBEPKL010000033.1, from coordinate 27,780 downwards.
CAAGGCTGCTTGTCGCCCCTCGGCGTCAGCATTCCCGGCGTGATGAAGCCGATCGGCTGGATCGCCGCCGCATCCTGTTTCAGCCGGGCGGCGATCTGTTCGTAATCGCGCTCCATTTCGGGGGTCACGCTGGCCCGCGCCTCGGTCAGCGCCTCGTCGAACGCCGCCATGTCGACCTCCTGCGCGCCCAGCGATTTGCGCAGCGCGATCAGGCCCGCGCGGCGGACCACGTCGCCCAGGTCCGCGCCGGTGAAGCGATCGGTCCGTGCCGCCACATCGTCCAGGTCGACATCGGGTGCCAGCGGCATCTTCGCGGTCTGGATGCCCAGGATCCGCCGACGCCCCGCCTTGTCGGGCACGCCGACATAGATCAGCTCGTCGAACCGGCCCGGCCGGAGCAGCGCGGGGTCGACCAGATTGGGGCGGTTGGTTGCACCGATCACGACGACCGACTGCAATTCCTCCAGCCCGTCCATCTCCGCCAGGATGGTGTTGACCACCCGCTCGGTCACCTGCGGCTCGCCCAGGCCGCCGCCCCGCGCGGGCACCAGCGAATCGAGCTCGTCGATGAAGATGACCGTCGGCGCTACCTGCCGCGCGCGGGCGAACAGCCGGGTGATTTGCTGCTCGCTCTCGCCATACCATTTGGAGAGGAGGTCGCTCGACTTGGTGGCGATGAAATTGGCCTGCGCCTCGCGTGCGACCGCCTTGGCCAACAGCGTCTTGCCGGTGCCGGGCGGGCCATAGAGCAGGAAGCCCTTGGCGGGCCGGATACCAAGCCGCCGAAACGCATCTGGGTCCTTCAACGGCAGCTCGACGCCTTCCTTCAGCTTCATCTGCGCGGTGTCGAGCCCGCCGACATCCTCCCAGCGGACGGTCGGCGCCTGCACCATCACCTCGCGCATCGCCGAGGGCTGGACGCGCTTGAGCGCCTCCATGAAATCCTCGCGCGTCACCGACAGCGTGTCGAGCACCTCGGCGGGGATCGTCCGCTCCTCGAGGTTCAGGCGCGGCATGATCCGCCGCACCGCCTCGATCGCCGCCTCGCGGGTCAGCGCGGCCAGATCGGCCCCGACGAACCCGAAGGTGGTGCGCGCCAGCTCGGCCAGATCGACCTTGTCGCCCAGCGGCATGCCGCGCGTGTGGATGCCCAAAATCTCGCGCCGTCCGCGCTCGTCGGGGACGCCGACCACGATCTCACGGTCGAAACGACCCGGCCGCCGCAGCGCCTCGTCGATCGCCTCGGGCCGGTTGGTCGCGGCGATGATGACGAGGTTCGCGCGCGCCTCCAGCCCGTCCATCAGGGTCAGGAGCTGCGCGACGAGCCGCTTCTCCGCCTCGCCCTGCACCCGGTCGCGCTTGGGGGCGATCGAGTCGATCTCGTCGATGAAGACGATCGAGGGCGCGGACTTGGTCGCCTCCTCGAAAATCTCGCGCAGGCGCTGTTCGGATTCGCCATAGGCCGAACCCATGATCTCGGGCCCGTTGATGAGGAAGAATTGCGCGTCCGATTCATTGGCGACGGCACGGGCGAGCCGCGTCTTGCCGGTGCCGGGCGGCCCGTGGAGCAGCACGCCCTTGGGCGGCTCGACGCCGAGGCGCTCGAACAGCTCGGGATAGCGCAACGGCAGCTCGACCATCTCGCGCAGCTGGTCGATGGTCGAGGCCATGCCGCCGATATCGTCATAGGTGACGTCGGCGCGCCGGGCCTCGCGCGGCTCCTCATATTCGGGACGCAGCTCGACCTCGGTATTCTCGTCGATATGGACGACGCCCTTGGGGCTGGCCGCGACGACCGCGAGGCGGATTTCCTGGAGCGCATAGGCGGGCGCGTTCATGAACTGCGCGACGCCCGGCGGCATGTTGGTCACACGCTGCTGCCCCGCCGTCGCCACCACATCGCCCTGGCAGAGCGGCCGGTTGAAGAAGGTGCGCTTGAGCGCCTGCGCCGAGCCCTGGAGCCGCAGATTCTCCTGCGCGGGGGCGAAGACGACGCGGGTCGCGGGTTTCGATTCGACGCGGCGCACCTCGACGAAATCGCCCGAGCCGACGCCCGCATTGGCCCGCTGCAACCCGTCGATGCGCAGCAGGTCGAGGCCCTCATCCTCCTGATAGGGGGCGACGGCGCGCGCCGGGGTCGCCTGCTTGCCGACGATCTCGACGACATCGCCCTCGGTGATGCCCAGCGCCGCCATCAGCGCGCGCGGCATATGCGCCAGCCCGCGCCCCGAATCCTCGGGACGGCTATTGGCCACCTGTATCTTGCGGGTCGGCGCGTCGCTGTCGGCCATGATGATCCCTTGGCTTGAGTGTTCAACACGAAAGCGCGGGACTTGGGGGCGGGTTCCGGGTCGCGAAAGGGCCGCCCGACGGAGCGAGGCAAAAAAAAGGGCCGATCGAAACGACCAGCCCGTAAAAGTTTTTAGGAGAGGATGCCTGAAAGGCCCGTTCCTTTTGCGCCGCAGCACGCTATGTTGCAAGTGCGAAAAGCTTGGTTAAGGTTGCAGTTTATGCAATCCTCTGATCGAGAGGATGTCACAACAACAGGTGCGAGATGCGCAGGCTTCCCCCGCTGGGTGCGATCGAAGCATTCGTCCAGGTCGTCCGCCTGGGCTCCATCAAGGCCGCCGCCGAGGAACTGGCGCTGTCCGCCCCTGCGCTCAGCCGCCGGGTCCAGACGCTGGAGCGGTTCGTCGGCAAGCCGCTGTTCGCGCGGCGGCATCAGGCGATGGTGCCCAATGAGGACGGCCAGACGCTGATGGAGCAGATCGCGCCGCTGCTCGACCAGTTGAGCGACGCGGTGGAGGCGATGACCAGCGGGCACGAGGTGCTGCGCCTGCGGCTCGGGGTGCTGCCGCTCTATGCGGCGCAGCGGCTGTTCCCGCATATGGGCATGCTGCGCGCGGCGCATCCCGAACTGCATCTCGACATCGACACCGCCGGACACGGCATCGCGCGACTGGGCGAAGGGCTGGACGCGGTGATCGCGCTGGGCCGCGACATCGATCCCTCGCTTTATGCCAAGCGGCTGGATCGCAACAAGGTCTATGTCATCGGGTCGAAGCGGCTGGTCGAAGGGCCCAACCCGCTGGTCCGCCCGTCGCAGATGAACGGCATGACCGCGCTGCTCCACCGCGAAATGCCCGACGCCTTCACCGCCTGGTGCCAGGTGGCGGGGCTGACCAACATCAAGCCCAAGGCGATCGACTATTTCGATTCGGGCGGGCTGATGCTGGAGGCGGCGGCGCAGGGGCTGGGCATCGCCTTCATGCATGCCAGCCATTTCGAACATGCGCAGGACCCGCGCCTCGTCCGGCTGTTCGATATCGAGGTGGACAGCCCGTACAGCCACTGGTTCGTCTGCCGCCCCCGCGCGCTCCAGCAGAAGTCGGTGCGGCTGTTCCACGACTGGCTGATCCGCACGCTGTATCCCGAAGCGGCGTAAAGACCTCTCCCTCTCCCGCAGGCGGGAGAGGCAGCATGACGCCAACGACAAAAAGCCGCGCGTCCATCAGGACGGCGGCTTCACGCCTTCAAGCCATTACGGGGCGACCCTGGGGGTCGCCGCCCGCAAATTACTTGATCTTGGCTTCCTTGAACTCGACATGCTTGCGCACGACCGGGTCGTACTTGTTGAAGCTCAGCTTCTCGGTCTTGGTGCGCGGGTTCTTCTTCGTGACGTAAAAGAAGCCGGTATCAGCCGAGCTGACGAGCTTGATCTTGACGGTGGTCGGCTTGGCCATGACCTGGTTCCTGTATGCGTGAAAAAGCGAAAGCGGCAGCCGGAGCCGCCGCTATATAAGCGCCGCCCATGGCCCATGGGCCCGCCCGAGTCAAGTATTGCGGGCCATTTAAGCCCCTCTTTACGCGCCCGCGACTATGCTTACACCCCCCAATCCCGGCGGGCCGCCGGACAGGGACGGGTGGAAGGAACAGGCGCAAGGCCATGGGTATAGGCGATTCGCCCCGCGAAAAGGGCATGGACGGCGCGATTCGCGATCAGCTCTGGGCGCGCATCGCCGCGCTCGACGTCCGCGCGCCCTATGCCCCCGTCGCGGATCTGGCGGGGGGCGTCGAGGCGATTCGCCGAATCGCCCATGCCCATGGCCTGGCCCCGGCGGTCACCGTCACCCATTTCATCGACCGCGCCCTGTCGCGCAGCGGCGGCACGGCGACCGTGCATGGCTGGCTGACCATGCTGACCGACGCGGTGGCGAGCGAGCGGCAGGATTTCGAGACGGCGAATCACTTCGCCACGGTCTGTTCGGTGCGGCTGGCGGGCTGAATGGATGCGCTGATGATCGTGCTGGTCGCGGTGCTGGGCGCACAGGCGGCGGGGCGATGGAGCGGCTTCGTGGTCCATCTGGCCGAGCATAGCCGACAGCCCGGCCGGGTCGTCCTGGGGGCGATGCTGGTCCAGGCGGTCATGGCGGGCCTGGCGATCGCGTTCGGCCAAACGCTGGCACCCGAGGTGACGCCCGACACCCGCAGCTTGTTGCTGGCGCTGGCGCTGCTCGTCCTGGGGATCGGGCTGTTCGGGCGGATGGCCGCGCCGCGCGCGATGCCGCCGCGCTGGAGCCCGCTGGTCGCGGCGGTGATCGGCAGCGGCGCGATCCAGCTTTCCGATTCGACGACGCTGGTCATCGCGGCGGCGGCGGCGCGGTCGCCCCTGCCCTGGGCCGCGCTGCCCGGCGCGATGCTGGGCCTTGCGGGGGCGATCCTGCCCGCGCTGCTGCTGGGCGAGCGGGAATGGCGCCGCCTGCCGCTACGGGCGATACGGATCGGCATCGGTTGCGCGATGATCTTGACCGGAATCACCATCGCCCTGTCGATCCGGGGACTGATCTAGGGGATCGATCAGACTGCACGGTCTTTGTACATGGACAGGCAGGGAGCATTTGCGCCATCGGATCGTTTACGCAACGATCCAGACAGCAACGACAGATAGCGGGAGCATGTCATGTCCGATATCAATCCGGCGCTCGATACGCCGACCGACCTCAGCCGCAACGCGACCGCCAGCGTCGCCGACGCGCTCAACGGCGCCCTGGCGGACTGCTATGCGCTGTACCTGAAGACCAAGAATTTTCACTGGCACGTCTCGGGCCCGCATTTCCGCGACTATCACCTGATGCTCGACGACCAGGCGACGCAGATCCTGGGCGTGACCGACGCAATTGCCGAGCGGGTGCGCAAGACCGGCAATGTCACGCTGCGGTCGATCGGCGATATCGCGCGCCGCCAGACCATCGTCGACAATGACCGCGAATTCGTGTCGGCCGCCGACATGCTGGTCGAGCTGCGCGACGACAATCTGAAGCTGGTCGAGCGGTTCCGCACCGTCAAGGACGCCGCCGAAGAGGCCAAGGACAATGCCACCAGCGGTATCGTCGACGAATGGACCGACCAGGCCGAGGAACGCGCCTGGTTCCTGTTCGAGGCGGGTCGCAAGGGCTGATCCCCCCATCCCCATGATGCAAAAGGCCTCGGCGAAAGCCGGGGCCTTTTGTTTTGGCGTCAGGCCGCCGCGGCGGGCAGCCAGGGGGCCTCGAACCGCGGTCGCCGGGGGGGCAGCGGAGAGAGCTGGCGCAGCGCGGGCAGATCGAGCAGGCGGAAGCGATGGCCCTGTCGCGAGATCAGCCCCTCGGCCTCCATCGCCCGGATCGTCCGGTTGACGTGAACGGCGGTCAGGCCGACCAGATCGCCGATGATCTCCTGGGTCAGCGGCAGGTGGAAGCTGTCGTCCTGCACCATGTCGATCGGGGTCAGCCGCGTGTGCAGGTCGACCAGCAGGCGCGCCAGCTGCTCCTTGGCCGAGGCGTTGCCCGTGATCGCCAGCATGTCCATCAGCGCCAGCCGCTCCATCTGCGCCGCCGTGGTGAACAGCGCGCCGAGGCGCGGCATCTCGGTCCAGAGTTGACCGATCCGTTCATAGGGTACGAACGCCGTCACCGCCTCGGTAATCGCGGTCAGCGTGTCGGCGGCATGCGGCAGGACCATGCTGGGCGTGGCCAGCATGTCGCCGGGCAGATGGATCTTCTGGATCAGCCGATCGCCGTTGCGCAGCACGATCGAGGAACTGATCCACCCCCGGATATGCAGGTGGAAGCCGCTGACGACATCGCCTTCGCGCTGGAACGTCTGGCCACGACGGCGCACCACCTCGGCATCGCCCAGGTTGATCAGCGCATTCTCTTCGGCCGGGGTCAGGTCGCACAAGGCGCGATAGCGGTGGGTCGGATAAGGCATAGGATGGCCTTGTTCCATTTCCCCAACCCTTTTGCCAACCGATCCCTGCATTTAGCGGGCGCGGCCGCCTCCTTTCGGTTTCGCCCATCCGTAATCGGAACACCAACCGTCCTGGCCGGTTGACCCCTTATCAGGTCAGGAGAATCGTCCCATGCTCAAGCTTGCCATCACCTTTCTCGTCGTCGGACTGATTCTCGGCGCGCTGGGATTCGGGGGGATCGGGGGCGCCTTTGTCGGCATCGCCAAGATCCTGTTCTTCATCGCGATCGCGCTGTTCGTGATCTTCCTCGTGCTGGGACTGGTCGCGGGCAAGTCGGTGAAGAACGCCATCGACTGATCCGCCAATGCGCGAATTCGCGGCGTTGCTCGATGCGTTGATCTATACCCGGTCGCGCAACGCCAAGCTGAAGCTGGTCGCGGATTACCTCGCCGCCACGCCCGACCCCGACCGGGGCTGGGCGATGGCGGCGTTGACCGGCGATCTCGACCTGCCCGGCGTCAAACCCGCGCTGATCCGCGCACTGATCGAGCAGCGGGTCGACCCGGTGCTGTTCCGCATGAGCCGCGACTATGTCGGCGACACCGCCGAGACGGTCGCGCTGCTCTGGCCCGCGCCCGACCGGCCGCTGGACCCCGAACCCCTCTCGGTCAGCGCGGTGGTCGAGCGGTTGCGCCATCTCTCCCGCTCGGACGCCCCCGCCGTGCTGGCCGACATGCTCGACCGGTCGAGTGCGGAGGAACGGTTCGCGCTCCTCAAGATGGCGACGGGCGGCCTGCGCATCGGCCTGTCCGCCCGACTCGCGAAGACCGCCTTCGCGCTGCATTTCGGGCTGGACGTCGACGCGGTGGAAGAGGTCTGGCACGGCCTGTCGCCGCCCTATGCCGAACTGTTCGCCTGGGGCGAGGGCAAGGGCGCGCAGCCGACGCCCGCCGACGTGCCGGTCTTCCGCCCCTTCATGCTGGCGCATCCGCTGGAGGATCTGCGGGTCGACCTGACCGACTATGCCGCCGAGTGGAAATGGGACGGCATCCGGGTGCAAATCGTCCATGTCGCGGGCCAGACCCGACTCTACAGCCGCACCGGCGACGATGTGACCCACGCCTTTCCCGATGTGGCGAGCGCCTTCGACGCGGTGGGCGCGGTCGATGGCGAGCTGCTGGTCAAGGGCGAGCATCAGGGGGGTACGCTGGAGGATGGCGGCGGCGCGGCCAGCTTCAACGCGCTGCAACAGCGGCTGGGGCGCAAGACGGTGTCGGCGAAGATGCTGGCCGACTATCCCGCCTTCGTCCGGCTCTATGACATATTGGTCGACGGGACCGAGGATGTCCGCGCCCTCCCCTGGACCGAGCGCCGCCAGCGGCTGGAAGCGTTCGCGGCGAAACTCGACGCCGAGCGATTCGACGTCAGCGCGGTGATCGAGGCGGAGGACTTCACCGCCCTGGAGGCCCTGCGCGCCACCGCCCGCGATGCCGCGATCGAGGGGGTGATGCTCAAGCGTCGCGATTCGCCCTATAGCGGCGGGCGGCGGGTCGGCCTGTGGTACAAATGGAAGCGCGATCCACTGACCGCCGATTGCGTGATGATGTATGCCCAGCGCGGCAATGGCCGCCGGTCGAGCTATTATAGCGACTATACCTTCGGCTGCTGGACCGAGGAGGGCGAGCTGCTCCCCGTCGGCAAGGCCTATTCGGGGATCACCGACGAGGAGTTGCGGCAGCTCGACCGTTTCGTGCGGGCGCATACCGTGCAGCGCTTCGGCCCCGTGCGCGAGGTCGAGAAGACGCTGGTGCTGGAGATCGCGTTCGATTCGATCCACGAGTCCAAGCGGCACAAGTCCGGCGTCGCGATGCGCTTCCCCCGAATCGCCCGCATCCGCACCGACAAGCCCGCCGAAGAGGCCGACCGGGTGGACACGCTCAAGCGGCTGGTGACCTAGGGCTGATCGCCATTCACGATTGCGTCTTCCTCCCCCTCTCCCCTGGAAAGGGGAGAGGGTTAGCGAAGCTTGCCAGCCTGCTGGCTAGCGCAGCTTGGGTGAGGGGTTGAGCGAGCCAAAAGGCTCGCGCGCTCGCTTCGCGAGCGCCCACCCCTCACCCAGCTCCGACTAAGCCTTTGCTTTCGCAAAGGCCAAGTCTGCGCAACCCTCTCCCCTCTGCGAGGGGCGAGGGACGGAAAGGCATGGCTGGATGTCGATCGCCCCTAACCGAACAGCCACGTCCCCATGACACGACCGGGCATGAAGGCGAAGGAGCCCGCGCCGATCAGCCCGGCCAGATACAGGCCGACCATGACCCTGCGATGCGTATCGATCCGCCCCGCGCGGGCGGCCGCGATCGCGCGCCACAGCCCGATCAGCGTAACCGGCACGAAGAGGTGGATGACGCTGAACTGCCCGTGATTCAGGTCGCGCAACGCCAGCGCCGACAGCGCCGCGACCGCCATCAACCCCGCCCACAGCTTGCCCAGCATCCGGTGCCGCGCATCGCCCTTGCGCACCAGCAGCACATACAGCCCCAGCGGCAACGCGGGCAGTACGGAACCGAGGTGAATCCACACCGGCACGTCATGCGCCCGTGCCAGCGTCGGCGACAGGCCGAGCGCCCCCCGCGCCATGGCGGCCATCGCCATCAGCGACAAAGTGCCGCCCGCGACCAGGATCGCGAGGCGCAGCGCGGGGGATGGGTCGGAACGGCGGTGGTTCGGGGCGGCGATCGAAAGGCTGGTCATCGGTCGATATCCTGATCGGAAACGGGTTCGTCCCTTCCTGCCGTCGCGCCGCCGCTTCGCCAGCGGTCTTGCGCGGATCGGCGGTTCCGCTTCGTGGAGCGGCCGATTTGCCATTTCGCGAAGCGCCAATTGGCCATAGGCACAAGGCCGTGATGCCCCGTTCGCGCCGCCTAGTGATCGATATCGCGCTGATGATCGGCGTGGGGCTGCTGCTGGCGGTGCTGGGACCGTTCGGGACCTTCGATGCGCATTTCGCCCATCGGCTGATCTATTGGGTCGCGCTGATGCTGGCGGGCTATGCGCTGTACAAGCCGATGATGGCGGGCGCGCTGACCGTGGCGGCGCGGCTGCATCTGCCCGAAATGGCGGGCTGGGCCGCCGCCGCGATCCTCGCGAGCGGGCCGATGAGCGTCATCGTCTGGTGGGTCGGTCGGCTAGGCCTGCCGCCGCGCTGGCCCGACGGGGATCAGGCGCTGCTGCTCTATGGCAATGTGCTGGTGATCGGGGGACTGGCCAGCCTGTTGCTGTGGTACGGCCAACGGCGGCGGCGTGTCGCGCCGGAGCCCCCCACACCCGAACCCGCGCTACCCGTTGCCGATCCCCGCCCCGCGCTGCTGGGCCGCCTGCCTCCGGGCTTCGGCCCCGACATCGTCGCGCTGGAAATGGAGGACCATTATCTGCGCGTCCACGGCGCTTATGGGTCGGAACTGATCCTGCTCAGGATGCGCGACGCGGTGCAGGAGGTCGCACCCCTGGTCGGCGCGCAGGTGCATCGCAGCTGGTGGGTGGCGCGCGCGGCCGTCCGCGAGGCGCATCGCGAAGGTCGCGGCGTGCGACTGGTCCTGACCGGCGGGGTCGAGGCGCGAGTCTCGCGCGCGATGGTGCCGGTGCTGGAGGCCGAGGGCTGGTGGTAGCGGCTTGGCGAAGAGGCCATGGCCAGGCCGCTTCGCCCCTCCACCATCGCTTCGCGGCGATCCCCTCCCCAGGCCCGGCCCGGGGAGGATCGGATCAGTCGCCGACGCGCTCGATATCCGCGCCGACCGCCGACAGCTTCTCTTCGAGGCGCTCGTAACCCCGGTCGAGGTGATAGACGCGCGACACCGCCGTCTCGCCCTCGGCGGCCAGACCCGCGAGGATCAGGCTCATCGAGGCGCGCAGGTCGGTCGCCATCACCGGCGCGCCGGTCAGCTTCTCGACGCCCTTCACCATCGCGGTGCGGCCATGCACCTGGATGTCCGCGCCCATCCGCGCCAGCTCGGGCACGTGCATGTAGCGATTCTCGAAGATCGTCTCGGTCAGCGTGCTGGTGCCCTCGGCCTTGCACAGCATCGCCATGAACTGCGCCTGCATGTCGGTGGCGAAGCCCGGATAGGGCGCGGTCGACAGGGTCAGCGGCTGGAGCGGGCCGTTGGCGGCGACGCGGATCGAATCGCGGCCTTCCTCGACCGTCACCCCCGCCTCGGTCAGCGCGGCGAGCGTCGCGCGCATGTCGTCGGCACAGGCACCGACCAGCTCCAGGTCGCCGCCGGTGATCGCCGCGGCACAGGCATAGGAGCCCGCCTCGATCCGGTCGGGCATGACCGAATAGGTGGCGCCGTGCAGCCGGTCGACACCCTCGATGGTCAACGTCTCGGTGCCGACGCCGTCGATTCGCGCGCCCATCGCGATCAGCAACCGGCACAGGTCGACGATCTCGGGCTCACGCGCGGCATTGCCCAGCACCGAGGTGCCCTTGGCGGTCACGGCGGCCATCAGCGCATTCTCGGTCGCGCCGACCGACACCACCGGGAAGGTATAGCGACCGCCCGACAGGCGACCGCCCGGCGCGCTGGCCTTCACATAGCCGGCGGTCAGTTCGATCTCCGCGCCGATCGCTTCCAGCGCCTTCAGGTGAAGGTCGATCGGACGGTTGCCGATCGCGCAGCCGCCTGGCAGCGACACCCGCGCCTCGCCCGCGCGCGCCAGGATCGGGCCCAGCACCAGGATCGACGCGCGCATCTTGCGCACGATGTCATAGGGCGCCTCGGTCGAGAAAAGCTGGCCCGCCCGGATCGTCATGACCCGGCCGAAATCCTCGGGCCGCGTCCCCTCGACCCGCGTCGACGCGCCGATCTGGTTCAGCAGATGGCCGAACCCGTCGACATCGGCCAGCCGCGGCAGGTTGCGCAGCGTCACCGGCTCGTCGGTCAGGATCGCGCAGGGCATCAGGGTGAGCGCGGCGTTCTTCGCGCCCGAGATCTTCAGGCGGCCCGACAGCCGGTTGCCGCCGCGAATGAGGATACGGTCCATAGACCCGCCCTCCTAGCGGACGCGCGCGCCACCGCCAAGGGTCGCGCGCGTCCGGACCGTCGAAACCCCCGACAAGCAAGAATAGGGCCGGTTGATCGATATTAATGCGAGGGATCGGCCTTGATGGCTAAGGCATTCCACCGCTTGGGGGGATGGAGTGTCAGTGTCAAAAAGCGGCCTTGCTGATCGCCTCAATCGTTGGGTTACGCTGACCCCGGCGGAACGCCAGACCCTGGCACGTCTGGAAGAGCGGCCCCGGTCGATCAAGCGCGGCGGCGTGCTGATGGACGAACAGGCGCGTAGCGAAGAATTGTACATCGTCCAGCAGGGCATGCTGATGTGCTATGTCCTGCTCGACGACGGCAGTCGCCAGATCGTGCGCTTCCTGTTTCCCGGCGACCTCTTCGCGCTGTCGACCCTAGTCTATGGCCGTTCGCCCGATACGATCGTGGCGGTGTCGAACGCGGTCGTCTGTTCGTTCGACCGGACGCTGGTCACCTCCATCGCCGCCGAGCATCCCCGGCTGCTCAGCCTGTTCCTGGTCCTCAACCAGATCGAGCGGGTCATCACCACCGACCGGCTGGCGGGGCTGGGCCGCACCACGGCGCGCGCGCGGGTCGCGACGCTGCTCCTGTCGCTGCGCGCGCAGATGCGCCAGGCCGGAATCGATGTCTCCACCTCCTTCACGCTGGGGCTGACCCAGGAGGAGATGGGCGATGCGATCGGCCTGACCGCCGTGCACGTCAACCGGATGCTGCGGCAGCTGGAGGATGAGGGGCTGATCCGGCGCGAGGGCGGCCGGGTGTTCCTGCTCGCCGAGCAGCGGCTGGTGCGCGAGGCGGGCTATGTCGACCGGTTCGAGGGGCTGGACCTGAGCTGGCTACCCCCCGGCCGATAGGTCAGCCGCGCCCGCCCGCCAGCCGTTGCAGACGCGGGCGGACCTTCAGGAAACGCAGATAGGCCGCCTCCAGCACCCCCAGCGCGACCCGATTCCGCGCGGCGAGCCCCAGCGGGCGCAGCAGCGGGATGGCCCGCCACATCGCGGCAAAGGCCGCCGCGCCCGACAGCATCCGCCCATCCTCGCGCGCGTGGAAACGGGCGAGCAATGCCTCGCGATCGATCGGACAGGACGAACCTTCGTCGATCGCGACGAACGCGATCCGCCCGCGCCGGTCGAGCCGCCGCATCATCGCGATCTCGCGACGGCACAGAGGACAGGCGGCGTCGTACCAGACGGTCAGGCTCATGCGATCCTCGCCTCGGTGGACGGCGGCGGCCCCGACCTGTCCGGAGCCGCCGCCTGCCATCAGAAAAGATCGGCGGTCATCACCTTGTTCCACACCGCGATGAAGTCGCGGACGAAACGGCGCTGGCCGTCCTCGGCGGCATAGACCTCGGCGATGTTGCGCAGCTGCGAATTGGCGCCGAAGATCAGGTCGTTGCGCGTCGCGGTGAATCGCGTCTCGCCACTGTCGCGGTCGTCGAGCGTGAAGCGCAGCCCCGCATCGTCGCGCTTGGTCCAGACATAGTCCATGCTGGTCAGCACGCGGAAGAAATCATTGGTCAGCACGCCCACCCGGTCGGTGAACAGCCCGTCCTGCGACCCGTCCCAATTGGCCCCCAGCACCCGCAGGCCACCGGCCAGCACGACCCATTCGGGGGCGCTGAGCGTCAGCAGCGCCGCCTTGTCGAGGAACAGCTGCTCGGGCGACACGCGGCCCCGGGTGATCGTCGCGAACTGATCGTCCACATAGTTGCGGAAGCCGTCGACCACGGGCTTGAGCCATTCGAAGCTGTCCGCGTCGGTCAGTTCGTCGGTGGTGTCGCGCCGTCCCGCACCGAACGGCACCGCCTCGGCGAAACCGGCATCCGCCGCCGCCTTTTCGACCGCCGCGCAACCGCCCAGCACGATCAGGTCGGCCAGCGACACGCGCTTGCCGTCCATCGCCGCGTCGTTGAACGCCGCCATCAGCTCTCGGAGCCTGGCGATCACGGGCACCGTGCGGCGATTGACCGCCCAGTCCTTTTGCGGGGCCAGCGCGATTCGCGCGCCATTGGCGCCGCCCCGCTTGTCGCTGTCGCGATAGGTGACGGCCGCAGAAAAGGCGGTGAAGACCAGGTCCGACACCGACAGGCCCGAATCCAGGATCTGCTGCTTGAGCTGCGCGATCTCGGCCCCGTCGATCAGCGGATGGTCGCGGACCGGAATCGGGTCCTGCCACAGCAGGTCGGGCTCGATCGTCACCTCGGGCCCGACATAGCGTTCGCGCGGGCCCATGTCGCGGTGGGTCAGCTTGTACCACGCCTTGGAGAATTGCTCGGTGAAATAGTCGAAATCGGCCAGGAACCGCTCGCAGATCGGGCGATAGACGGGGTCGACCTTCAGCGCGATGTCGCTGGTCATCATCATCAGCTTATGGGTCTTGCCCTCGATATGCGCATCGGGGGTGCGCGGCGCGTCACCGTCGACCGGCGTCCATTGCAGCGCGCCCGCCGGGCTGCGCGTCTGTTCCCATTCCAGGCCCAGCAGATTTTCCAGATAGCTGTTGTCCCACTGGGTCGGGTTCTGGGTCCAGCTGCCCTCGATGCCGTTGGTCATCGTGAACTCGGCATTGCCGGTGCCCTCGGGATTGTGCCAGCCCAGCCCCATCTCCTCGATCGGGGCGATTTCGGGCGGCGCGCCGATCCGGTCGGCCTTCACCATGCCATGGCTCTTGCCGAAGGCATGGCCGCCCGCGATCAGCGCCACCGTCTCCTCGTCGTTCATCGCCATCCGGGTGAAGGTGATGCGGATGTCCCGCGCCGAAGCCATCGGATCGCCGTTCGCATAGGGGCCTTCGGGGTTCACATAGATGAGCGACTGGTGCGAGGCGGCAAGCGGCTGTTCCAGGTCGTAATCGGCGTCGCTATTCTCCCCGCGCCACCGCTTGTCGCGATTGACCATCGCGTCGAACGAATCGACCTGGGTCATGTCGAAGACCTCCGGCCCCCAATAGGCCGCATCGTCGGCCTCCCACGCATCCTCGCGCCCGCCGCCGAACCCATAGGTGGGCAGCCCCATGATCTCGAGCGCGCAATTGCCGGTCAGGACAATCAGGTCGGCCCAGGACAGCGCCGCGCCATATTTCTGCTTGATCGGCCAGAGCAGGCGACGCGACTTGTCGACATTGCCATTGTCCCACCAGCTGTTGATCGGCGCGAAACGCTGCATCGCCTCGCCCGCGCCGCCGCGTCCGTCGGCGATGCGATAGCTGCCCGCCGAGTGCCAGGACATGCGGATCATCTGCGGTCCGTAATTGCCATAGTCGGACGGCCACCAGGCGACCGAGCTGGTCAGGAACTGCTTGATCTCGGCCTTCAGCGCCTCGAAATCGATCCGGGCAAAGGCGGCGCGATAGTCGAACGCTTCGCCCAGCGGATTGGCACGCGGGCCATGGCGGTGAAGCTGCTCGACGCGCAGGCGATTGGGATACCAGTCCGCCAGCGTCGGCGGGGTGGTGAAGGTACCGCCGATCCGGTCCCCGCCAAAGGGGCACTTGCCTTCGAGAACCGTCTTATAGTCTTCCATGCCTTGGCCTCATGCGTGTCGGAGCGGGAAAGAAAATCACTGAAACACAGCGACATGCTGGCAAGATGAAGGTCAGTCCCCATCCCCGCCATGCGATGGCGTCGGCGGCATGTCGTCCCCGACCGGCGGACGAGTCCGCCGATCTTCGCGCGCAACAACGTCGCGATGGAGCGGTCGATCCTTTCGCGCGGGCGATGGCGGTTAAAAAAATCATCATGGATCAAGTCGGTTGCTTGCGCCGCTGATGCGGATCATTTGCGGCCGCGATGCGTAACCGCACGGAGCCCGTGCGAGCGGGCAGGCCGCAATGGAGAATGGCGACGATGCGATCGATGGCGATCATCGGGGCGGGCATGGCCGGGCTGTCCTGCGCCGCGCGGGCCGCAGAGGCGGGATGCGACGTCCGGCTGTTCGACAAGGGACGCCGCCCCGGCGGCCGCCTGTCGAGCAAGACGGTTTTCGCCGAAGGGCTCGACTTCGCCTTCGATTACGGCGCGCAATATCTGACCGCGCGCGATCCGCTTTTTACGGGCCAGGTCGCCGACTGGGAAAAAGCGGGAATCGTGGCGCGCTGGCCCGCCGCCGGGGCGGATGCCTGGGTCGGCACGCCCGCCATGGCGACGATCCCGGCGCATATGGCCGGGGCGCATCCGGTCCGCTGGTCGACCCATATCCGATCGGTCGCGCGCGACGCGACGGGCTGGACGCTGATCCATGACGAAGGCTGCGAAGGGCCGTTCGACGCGCTGGTGCTGGCGATCCCGGCCGAACAGGTCGGCCCGCTGATCGGCGCGCACGACCCCGGACTGGCGCAGCGCGCCGCCGCCTGCCCTTCGGCGCCCTGCTGGACGGTGATGCTGGGGTTCGACACGCGGCTGTCGGTGGCGGACGTGCCCGCCCTTCGCGATCCGATCGACTGGGCGGCGCGCAACCCCGCCAAGCCGGGGCATGGCGGCGGCGAGGCCTGGACGATCCACGCGACCGAGGACTGGTCGCGACGGCATCTGGAGCGCGATGCCGCCTCGGTCACCGCATCGCTGTTGCGCGCTTTCGAGGAGCAGACGGGATCATTGCCGCCGCCGGTCCATGCCGCGGCGCATCGCTGGCGCTATGCCCGTTCGGCCAAGGGCGGGACGGGCGCGCATGTCCGGCCCGACATCGCGCTGGCGGCGTGCGGCGACTGGCTGATCGCGCCGCGCGTGGAGAGCGCCTGGATGTCCGGTCGGCAGGCGGCGGACGGTCTGTCGTCGGGATAGCGAGCGGGGGGCATCCCCCTCACCCGCGCGCGGTCACGCCTTTTCGAGCGTGCACTGAAGCGGATGTTGGTTGGCACGCGCAAAGTCGATGACCTGCGCCACCTTGGTCTCGGCGACTTCATAGGAGAAGACGCCACACACCCCGACCCCGCGCTGGTGCACGTGCAGCATCACGCGGGTCGCATCGTCCATGCTCATCCGGAAAAACCGCTGAAGGCACAGCACGACGAATTCCATCGGGGTATAGTCGTCGTTGAGCATCAGCACCCGGTACGGCGTCGGCTGCTTGGTCCGTGCGCGAGTGCGGGTCGCGACGCCCAGGCCGGAACCGTCATCGTCGCCATGATCGGGCCCCTGGCCGGGCCCGCGCCCCGGCCCATTGCCGGTCATCCCCGAAGGCGGGGTGAGGAGATCGTTGTTCAGGGCCATGATGAGGTAAAATATGGCATGGCGGGGGGTGGGCACAAGTCCTTCGGCGGGTCGCCGTCGCAGAAATTGCCGCCTTCAATGAAAATCGCGCGAGCGGGGGAGCAGGCGGACGTCGCGCGGATGCACCCCGCGCGGCGCGACCGGCCCGCGCGGATCGGGCGAGCGGGTCGGCGCGGCGGGCACATCCTCCAGCCGGGCGAGCATCGCGCTGCGATCCTCGACACCGGCGGTCATCAGATGGACGACGCCCTCCTCGCTGCGCTGGATCACGCCGTGGAGCAGCATCAACCGCGAGGCCATCACCGCGCGCCGATTCGCCTCGAAATCGCGCGCCCAGAGCAGCGCGTTGACGATTCCCGTCTCGTCCTCGATCGTGACGAAGATCGCATGGCCCTTGCCCGGCCGCTGGCGGACCAGCACCACCCCCGCCACCTTCGCCCGCCGCCCGTCGCGCAGATTGCGGAGGTCGGCGGCGGACAACACCCCCTCCGCCGCCAGTTCGGCGCGCAGGAACGCCATCGGATGCCCCTTCAGCGACAAGCGGGTCGTGCGGTAATCGGCACTGACCTGTTCGGACAGCGTCATGGGCGGCAGCGTCACCTCCGGCTCGGCGGCCATTTCGGGGGCCTGCATCGCGGCGAACAGCGGCAGTTGCGCCGCCTTCATCCGCCGCGCCTCCCACTGCCCCTCGCGCCGCCCCTGCCCCAGCGAGCGATAGGCGTCCCCCTGTGCCAGCAAGTCGAGCGCACGGCGGGGAAGCTGCGCGCGGATCGCGACCGATTCGATCGTCTCATAGGGGGCGTGGGTGGCGATGGCGTTGCCCCAATCCTCGCGAAACGCATCCAACTGACGAAAGCCCAGCCGCAGCGCGAAGCGACCGTCCGCGCGCCGCTCCAGCCGGTTATCCCAGCCGCTGTGATTCACATCGACCGGCCGCACCTCGACCCCGCCATTTTCGCGCGCATCGCGGACGAGCTGGGCGGGGGCATAGAATCCCATGGGCTGGGCGTTGAGCAGCGCGCAGGTGAAGATCGCGGGCTGATGGCATTTCAGCCAGGCCGAGACATAGACCAGCCGCGCGAAGGACAGCGCATGGCTCTCGGGAAAGCCATAGGAGCCGAACCCCTCGATCTGCTTGAAACAGCGCTCGGCGAAGTCGGGTTCGTATCCGCGCCGGACCATGCCGCCGATCATCTTCTCGCGGAAACCCTTGATGGTCCCGACATTGCGGAACGTCGCCATGGCACGGCGCAGGCCATTGGCCTCGTCAGGGGTAAATCCCGCCGCCGTGATGGCCAGCTTCATCGCCTGTTCCTGGAACAGCGGCACGCCATAGGTCTTGCCGAGCAGCGTCCGCAATTCGTCCGCCGGGCCTTTGGTCGGGGACGGATAGCTGACCGGCTCCTTGCCCGCGCGGCGGCGCAGATAGGGATGGACCATGTCCCCCTCGATCGGCCCCGGCCGGACGATCGCGACCTGTACCACCAAGTCGTAGAATTCCTTCGGCTTCAGCCGGGGCAGCATGTTGATCTGGGCGCGGCTTTCCACCTGGAACACGCCGATGCTGTCCCCCTTTTGCAGCATCGCGTAGACGCGATCATCCTCCTCCTGCGCCAGATCGGTGAGGTCGGGGCGCGGCATCCCGTTCGCCTCCATCAGGTCGAACGCCTTGCGGATGCAGGTCAGCATGCCGAGCGCCAATATGTCGACCTTCATGATCTTCAGCTCGTCGATATCGTCCTTGTCCCATTCGATGAAGGTCCGCCCCTCCATCGCGCCGTTATGGATCGGCACCGTTTCGTCGAGCCTTCCTTGCGTCAGCACGAAGCCGCCGACATGCTGCGACAGATGCCGCGGCGCGCCCAGCAGCCGGTCGACCAGCGTGCGCAGCCGGGCGATCTCCGGATTGTCGGGGGAAAAGCCGGTTTCGTGGAACCGCTTTTCCTCGAACTGCTTGGAAAAGCTGCCCCAGATGGTGCTGGTCAGCCTTTGCGTCACATCCTCGCTCAGACCCAGCGCGCGACCGACCTCACGCACCGTGCTGCGCGGGCGGTAATGGATGACGGTCGCGGCGATCGCGGCGCGGTGGCGACCATAGCGGTTGTAGATATACTGGATCACCTCCTCGCGCCGCTCATGTTCGAAATCGATGTCGATATCGGGCGGCTCGCCCCGCTCGGCCGATACGAAGCGCGAAAAGAGCAGGTCATGCCGGGTCGGATCGACCGAGGTGACGCCCAATATCCAGCATACCGCCGAATTGGCCGCCGAGCCGCGTCCCTGGCAGAGGATCGGCGGCTTCAAGCCGCGCGCATGGCTCACCACATCATGCACGGTCAGGAAATAATGCGCATAGTGGCGCTCGCGGATCAGCGCGAGTTCCATGTCCAGCGTATCCCGCAACCGGGCCGGAACGCCCTCGGGGAAGCGCGCGGCGGCCTCCCGCCGGACCAGTTCGTCCAGCCAGTCCTGCGCCTCCCACCCTTCGGGCACCGGCTCATGCGGATAGTCGTAGGACAGGTGCTCCAGCCGGAATGTGATCCGGTCGAGGATCGCGATACTCTCGTCCACCGCCCCCGGCCGGTCGGCGAACAGCCGTGCCATTTCGGCGGCGGGCTTCAGGTGCCGCTCGGCATTGGCCGCCAGCCGCCGTCCGCCGGTGCGGATGGTCAGACCTTCGCGAATACAGGTCAGTATATCCTGTACCGGACGGTCACCGGGTTCGGCGAACAGCGCATCGGTGGTGGCGAGCAGGGGCACGCCCCGCGCCTCGGCCAGCGCCGCCTGCGCCATCAGCCGCCGCCGGTCCGCGCCCCCTCTCGGCATGGTCACGCCCAGCCACACCCGCCCCGGCGCCGCCGCGACCAGCCGGTCGAGCGTCGCCGCCAGCCCCGGATCGGCGCGCCGGGGCGGCAGCATCGCATCCGGCATCGGCTCGCAGGCGCGCGCGCTCGATTGGGGAAGCGCGATCAGCAGCAGATCCTCGGCATGGCGGACCAGATCGCCCAGCCCCAGGATGCAGCCGCCTTTCCTCGCGCGCTTGTTGCCCAGCGTCAGCAACCGGGTCAGCCGCCCCCAGCCGGTGCGATCGACCGGATAGGCGACGATGTCGGGCGTGCCATCGGCAAAGACCAGCCGCGCGCCCACGACCAGGGTCGGTGGCGGGGGTCCGCCGATCTCCGCCGCTGACGCGCAGGCCTTTCGCCAGGCTTTGAGGGCGCGCACGACTCCTGCGACGGTGTTGCGATCGACGATGCCGATGCCGTTGAGGCCCAACTCATAGGCTCGGGCCACCATATCCTCCGCCGGACTCGCCCCGTCGAGAAAGGAATAATGCGTCGCCGCGACCAGTTCGGCGAAGTCAGCCACTTAATCCTCCCCGGCACGGGGAGGTGGCAGCGCGTAAGCGCTGACGGAGGGGGGCTGCCACAAGGGACATAGTGTGCGGCACGCCCCCTCCACCATGCTGCGCATGGTCCCCCTCCCCGTGCCGGGGAGGATTGTGGCATTCCCCCTCATGCGAACAGCCCGTGCACATACCAGCGCGGCCGCTCGGTCTCGCTGTAGAGGCCGTGGCGGAAGATCCAGAAGCGCCGCCCGCGTACATCCTCCACCCGGTAATAGTCACGGGTGGGCGGCGCCATGTCGGCGCGGCGCCACCATTCGCCCGCAATCCGCTCGGGCCCTTCCGCGCGCGCCACATCGTGCAGCTTGCGCCGCCAGCGAAAGCGCGCGGGCGGGCCGTCGGGCGTTTCGGCGGCGAGCGACTCGATCGGCTGGGGCGGATCGAACAGGTGGATGGGGCGCGACGGCGGCTCGCCCGGCTCGGGCCGGGTCCATTCGGCCCTGGGTGTCGGGTCGGTCGCGGGGAGCAGCAATTCGGCCTGTTCGGGCATATGGCTGTCGCGCGGATGGATTCGCCGCACCCGCTCGCGCCCCAGCCTTGTGCCCAGCCGGTCGATCAGCGCGGCGACCGCCTCGGTCCTGGCCTCGCCCCCCTCCAGCCGCAGCTGCACCGCGTCCAGCTTCTCGGCCAGCCCCACATCCAGCCGGATCAGGTCATAGCCGAAACCGGGGTCGAGCGGATCGGCCAGCGCCTCGATCCGCTCGCGGAACAGCCGCAGCAGCACCGCCGGGTCGCGCGTCGGCTGTCCCGTCTCGACGCGCAAGGCCTGCACCTCGCCATCGGCACGAAACAGCCGCGCGTCCCAGCGGCGGCCGCCCTCGTGCCGCTCTTCCAGCGCGCGCGCCGCCTCTCCCGCCAGTTCCTCCAGCACCGCCAGCATATGCTCGGTCCGCGCCACCGGCTCGGCAAAGCGGCGCTCCACCGCGATCGGGGTCGCGACGACGCGCGGGGTCAGCGGGCTGTCCTCCTCGCCGGTCAGCCGCCGGAGCGCGGTGGCCGCCTCGCGCCCGAATCGCGCGGCGATCGTCGCCATCGGCCGCGCCAGCACATCGCCGACCGACTTCAGCCCCGCCGCGACCAGCGCCGCACAGCCATCCTCGTCCAGTTCCAGCGCGGCGACGGGCAGGCGGCGGATCGCGCCCATCTCGTCCGGGGCGGGCGCCCCCGCATGCCGCGCGAGCGCGCGCGCCGCCTCGGGCGTGTCGCCATAAGCCAGCCGGACGGTGATGCCGCGCCTGGCCATCCGCGTCTCGATATCCTCGGCCAGCCCGCGCTCGCCGCCGAACAGATGGTCCGCTCCGCCCGAATCGAGCACCAGCCCCTGTGGCGGGTCGAGCGCCACCGCCGGGCTGTACCGCCGCGCGCCCTCGGCCAGCCGTTCCAGCCAGTCGGCGTCCGCCGCCGGATCATGGGGATACACCTCGACCTCGGGCACCCGCGCGCGCGCATCGGCCAGCGTCAGCCCGACCGACAGCCCCGCCGCCACCGCCGCCGGGTCGAGCGCGGCCAGGCGCATCGCCCCGCCCACCGATTCGGCAAAGGCGATCGGCGCGTCACCCCGCGCCACGAACAGGTGCGGGCGGCGTGCCCTCAACCGCTCGATCGGCAACCAGGGGAAGACGAGGGCCAGATAGCGGCGCGGGATCGAAGCTCTGCGTGTCACGGTTCCACTCCACGCGCCACCGGGCGCCCGCGGGCCCTCCCCGTCGGCGCAGCAATTCCAGATCATAGGCGGGCGCCCCCGGCGCATCGGCGGCGAGTGCGCGCGACGGGGCGGGCGCGACCGACCAGCGGGTCGCGGCGGCGCTGGGCACGACCTGCCCGCCCACCCGCAACAGGATCATCATCACGCCCGATGCTTCGGCGGCCAGCATCAACCGGCGCGAGGCGGTGAGGTCGAGCCCGCGCATCGCCCCCCAGCCCTCGGCGATGACGCTGCCCAGCCCCGGACAGCGCGCGCCATCGGCGGCGGCGCGGAGCAGCGCGGCATCGTCGGCGACCACCACCACGACCAGTTCGGCGGGGTCGAGCCCCATCGCGATCAGCCCCGGCCCATGGAGTCGCCCGCCCTGCCGCTCCGCCGCCTCGGTGCGCAGCCACAGGATCGGCCGCGCCGCGCCGGCCAGCACGCATCCGATCGCGAATCCCGCGCCGCTGGCCGCCGATTCCTGGGAAAGCGCATGAACCTCATGGAGTTGCGCCCGCGCCAGCCGGGGCGGCGCGCCTTTTTCGTTCCCCTCTTCGCCGTCACGCGCCTGCTCCACCAGCGCGGCCGCGCGGCGCAGACGATCGATCAGGGCAAAGGGCTCCTCCATATATGTTCTTGTAATGTTCTATTGACGGAGTCGCCAGCCGTAAAAAAATTGAAAAAAGTGCTTGCCGGATTCGAAACCCACATCTAATAGCCCGCCTCACCCCAGCCGGTCAGCCGGTTCGGAACGCCAGAGCGGGCGTAGCTCAGGGGTAGAGCACAACCTTGCCAAGGTTGGGGTCGAGGGTTCGAATCCCTTCGCCCGCTCCAGCGATCTCTCGGAAGAGATCGCCTTCGTCGCCAGCGACGATCCCATAAAATCTCACATCACCTGCATATCGCCCCCTGCATGGAAGCGCCAATGTGTCGCGTCGTTCAGCGGTCAAGTGCGCCCCCTTCGCCGGCTCGGGGACCATGGCCGCCATATCGCGCGACCTGACCGTCATTCGGCCTTAGAATCCGCCCCATGCCGATTCGCCCCGCCTCCCCCGCCGAAGCCTCCGCCATCGCCGCGATCATCCTGCCGGTGATCCGCGCGGGCGAGACCTATGCGCTCGACCCGGCCATGTCCGAGGAGGCCGCGCTCGCTTACTGGTTCGGTGGGGACAAGACGGTCTTCGTCGCGGAGGAGGATGGTGCGA
Source organism: Sphingomonas sp. 1185 (assembly GCF_040544655.1). NCBI lineage: Bacteria > Pseudomonadati > Pseudomonadota > Alphaproteobacteria > Sphingomonadales > Sphingomonadaceae > Sphingomonas > Sphingomonas sp. 1185. The sequence continues at coordinate 4,963 of NZ_JBEPKL010000033.1, read as the reverse complement.
TCCTCGGCACCTATTATCTGCGCGCCAATCAGGCGGGCGGCGGGGATCATGTCGCCAATGCGGGCTATATGACCGCCCCGGTCGCGCGCGGCAAAGGCGTCGCGCGGGCGATGGCGCGGCATTCCTTGGATCAGGCCCGCGCGCACGGCTTCACCGCGATGCAGTTCAACTTCGTGGTGGCCAGCAACGCCGCCGCCGTGCATCTGTGGACCGCGCTGGGCTTTGCCACGGTCGGCCGGGTGCCGGGGGCGTTCCGGCACCCGGCGCTGGGGCCGGTAGAGGCACTGGTCATGCACCGGCCGTTGTGATCAGCCCTCGCGCGCGACCTGGAAGCCCGCAAAGGACTGGCTGACCGGCATCAGTTCCAGCCGGTTGATGTTGAGATGCGGCGGCAATTCGGCGACCCAGAGCAATGTCGCGGCGATGTCCTCGCCCGTCATCGGGTTGGACCCCGCATAGAGTGCGTCCGACGCCGCCTGGTCGCCGCCGGTGCGGACCGTGGTGAACTCGGTCTCGACCATGCCCGGCTCGATCGAGGTGACGCGCACCCCCTTGCCATGCAGGTCGGCGCGCAGGTTGAGCGAGAATTGCTTCACGAACGCCTTGGTCCCGCCATAGACGTTGCCGCCGGTATAGGGATAGTTCGCCGCCACCGAGGACAGGTTGATGATCCCCCCGCGCCGTTCGATCAGGCGGGGGAGCAGCCGGTGGGTGATGGTGATCAGCCCGTCGATATTGGTCGCGATCATCGTGCGCCACTGGGCCAGGTCGCTGTCCTGGGCGGGCTTCGTGCCCAGCGCCAGTCCGGCATTGTTGATCAGCAGGTCGATCCCGGCGAAGTCGGGCGGCAGGTCGCCCAGCGCGGCGTCGAGCGCCGCCTCGTCGGTGATGTCGAAGGCGAGCGGATGGAAGGCCCCACCCAGTTCCTCCGCCAGCGCCTGGAGCCGGTCCGCCCGGCGCCCGGTGCCGATCACCCGCCAGCCGCTCGCGACGAACGCACGCGCGGCGCTGGCGCCGATTCCGGCGGTGGCGCCGGTGATAAGGGCTGTCTTGGTCATGCAGTCATCTCCTTGGAGCAGGCCGGTGTCGTAGCGGCTGCGACCCGTCGATGGCAAAGACCCGCCGGGGGCTTTGCGTTCCGCCCCCCTTTCGAAGCCGGACGGCATCCCCACATAAGGGCCCTTCCCGCCCGCCATAGGACCGCCCATGCCCCGCCCCATCCGGATCGATTTCGTCTCCGACATCTCCTGCCCCTGGTGCATCATCGGCCTGCGCGGGCTGGAGATCGCGCTGGAGCGGCTGGCGGACTCGTCGGGCGCGGCGGTCGAGGTCGATCTGCACTTCCAGCCGTTCGAGCTGAATCCCGCCATGGCGCCCGAGGGCGAGAATATCGTCGAGCATATCGGCCGCAAATATGGCGCCACCCCCGAACAGTCGGCGGCCAACCGCGCGACGATCCGCGAGCGCGCGGCGGCGGTGGGCTTCACCATGGCGATGGGCGACACGTCGCGAATCTATAACAGCTTCGATGCGCACCGCCTGCTCCACTGGGCGGGGATCGAGGGGCGACAGGCCGCGCTGAAACACGCACTGTTCGACAGCTATTTCACGCAGGGACAGGATATTTCGGATCACGAGATCCTGGCCGCCGCCGCCGTCCGTGCCGGTCTCCCCCAGGACGAGGCGCGCGCGATCCTGTCCTCCGATCGCTATGCCGCCGAGGTGCGCGAGGCGGAGCGGCTGTGGCAGGGGCGCGGCATCCAGTCGGTGCCCGCCATCGTGATCGACAACCGCTATCTCATCTCGGGCGGACAGCCGCCCGAATCCTTCGAGCAGGCGCTGCGCCAGATCCTGGCCGCCGAACCTGCCGACGCCTGAATCTTTGGGAAAGGACACGCCATGACCGACACCCGTTACGCCAAGACCGAGGAAGCCCTGGCCAGGCTGACCCCCGAGCAATATTATGTGACCCAGCAGAGCGGCACCGAGCGCCCCGGCACCGGCGAATATCTCCACACCCGCGAGCCGGGCCTGTATGTCGATATCGTCTCGGGCGAGCCGCTGTTCGCCTCCGCCGACAAGTTCGATTCGCATTGCGGTTGGCCCAGCTTCACCCGGCCGATCGAGCCCGCCCATGTCAACGAACTGCGCGACACCACGCACGGCATGATCCGCACCGAGGTCCGCTCGGCGCATGGCGACAGCCATCTGGGCCATGTCTTCCCCGACGGCCCGCGCGATCGCGGCGGCCTGCGCTACTGCATCAACTCGGCCTCGCTGCGCTTCGTGCCGCTCGGCGAGATGGAGGCGCAAGGATATGGCGACTATGTCGACCAGGTCCGCGCGGCGGAGCAGGGCTGACCCGATCCTCCCCGGCGCGGAGAGGATTGACGTTTACGGCACCTTTTGCCCCCCGGATCGTTAGGCCCGCGCAACGATAAGTCTTGGAAAACGGGGGGGCTATAGGATGGCGATGATCTGGGGATGGGCGCCGTTGCTGCTCGCGGCCCCGCTGTCACCGCAACAGACCACCGACCCCGTCCCCACCGCCGCGCGCATCACGCCCGATGCCGCCACCGGCGATACGCAGCGAATCCCGACCCGCCGCCGCGCGGTCCGCCCCTCCGATAGCGCGCCGTCCGCGATCACCGCCGATACGCGTCGCACCCCGCCGCCGGGGATCATCGGCGACTGGCACAAGATCCGCACGCGGCTGAACGAACGCGGCATCACCGTCACCGCGCGCTATGCCTCCGAAAGTGCCGCGAACCTGACCGGCGGGCGCAAGACGCTGTTCCGCGAAACCGGGCAGTTCGATGCGGGCGCGCTGTTCGATCTGGAAAAGGTGATGGGGCTGAAGGGCGGGGCGTTCCAGGCCACCCTCACCTATCGGCGCGGCCGCAACCTGAGCGACGACGCCAATCTGGGCACGCTGCAACAGGTGCAGGAGGTCTATGGTCGCGGCCAGACGCTGCGCCTGACCCAGTTCTGGTACGAGCAGCGGATCGGCGAACGGTTCGAGCTGAAGCTGGGCCGCACCAATCCGGGCGAGGATTTCGCCATCTTCTCCTGCCATTTCATGAATCTCAGCTTCTGCGGCGCACAGCCGGGCAATCTGGTCGGCGACTATTGGCAAAACTGGCCGGTCAGCCAGTGGGGCGCGCGGCTGCGCTACGAACCGCGCGACGACCTGTATGTCCAGGGCGCGGTCTATGAGATCAATCCGCGCAACCTGGATACCGACTTCTTCATCGGCCATTTCAAGGGCGCGACCGGCGTGCTGGTCCCCGCCGAGATCGGCTGGATCCGCAACCCGACCGCCGGGCGGATCGGGTCGTACAAGTTGGGCGGCTGGGTCGCGACGGCGGATGCGGCGGACGTCTTCCTGGACATCAACCGTCGTCCGATCGCGATCACTGGCCTGGCCCCGCTGGAGCGGAGCAGCCACTACGGCGTCTATATCAATATCCAGCAGCAACTGACCGGCGCGACCAAGGACGGCAAGGCGGAGAACGGCCTCAGCGTCTTCCTCAACGCGACCCAGGCCGATCGTGCGACCAGCGTCACCGACAATCAGGTCGCGGCCGGGTTGTTCTACAAGGGGCTGGTCCCCGCCGTGCCCGGCGACGTGCTAGGCTTCGGCGTGGCGCGGACGCATGTGAACGGGCGGGTGGCGGACGGCCAGCGGCTCGATCCCACCCGGCCTGCGGTGCAGGGATCGGAATATGCCGCCGAGGTCTATTACAGCATCCACCCGGCGGAGTGGCTGGAGATGCGGCCCAACGTCCAGTTCGTCCATCATCCGGGCGGCTATTCGCAGGCCGACGACGTCACCATATTGGGGCTGAAGGCCGCCTTCACCCTGTAACACCCGCGATTCACGACCCGTTCAATAGACGGCGCGCAAGGACAGGCGTGCCCAAAGGAGTGTTTTGATGATCCGTTCGATTGTGGCGTCCGCCCTGCTGGCGCCGACCGCCATGGCGATGGTCGCCGCCCCCGTCCCCGCGCTGGCCCAGGCCAATGGCGACCTGGCGGCGGTGCAGCGTCACCTGCAATCGGTGCAGACGATGACCGCCGACTTCACCCAGACCGACCGCGCGGGCAAGGTGCTGACCGGCACGCTGACCATGAAGAAGCCGGGCAAGATTCGGTTCCAGTATGAAAAGGGCGTGCCCCTGCTGATCGTCGCCGATGGCGGCGCGCTGACCTTCATCGATTATTCGGTCAAGCAGGTGCAACGCTGGCCGATCAAGAACTCGCCGCTGGGCGTGCTGCTCGACCCCAGCCGCGACATCGGCCGTTATGCCAAGGTCGTGCCCAGCGCCGATCCCCGCCTGCTCTCGGTTGAGGCGAACGACCCCAAGCATCCCGAATATGGCAAGATCACCCTGGTCTTCGCGCGCGACGCCGCCGCGCCGGGCGGGCTGATGATGCAGGGCTGGGTCGCGCTCGACAGCCAGAACAACCGGACCACGATTCGCCTGTCCAACCAGCGCTTCGGCGTGCCGGTGGACGACAAGGCGTTCCGATTCAACGACCCGCGGAGAGCGGCGGCACGAAACTGAACGGTCGCGGACTATTTCATTCATCCAGGCGACAGGTTTCCTGTCCTATCAGGGCCTTGCGGTTGAGGGGTGTTCGAGATTCCCCCCTGTTGCTCGGACAGGCACCCTCATCCCGCCTGCGTGACGAACGCTAGGTCGGCCCTCGCTCCATGCCCCCGGAGCGGGGGCCTTTCTTTTTGACGCCCCCCATTCCTCCCCTGCAAGGGGAGGTGGCAGGCCGGCAGGCCTGACGGAGGGGTGTCACCCTATCGAGAGCGGGACAGCCATCCGACGCGCGATGCGCGCCACCTCCCCTTGCAGGGGGAGTGTTCACCCCGGACTCTGCAGGCGTTTTCTGGCGAGGAATATGTCGAGGGTGACCTCGAGCATGTTTTGGGTCTTGGAGGCGCGCTTGG